>CALBSY010000406.1 GCA_937967725.1 uncultured Alphaproteobacteria bacterium
CGCTTACACTGCTTGTTGTTCCGCTGTTCTACGGCGCAATCTGGTTTCTGTTCACATCGCGCCTCTACCTCGCGGCGCCCGCGAGCATCGAGCAACAACGTATTCTGAGTTTTGAGACGTGGTCGTGGACCAAGGGCGCCATGCTGCGCATTACCGCTGCGCGATTGATGTTGCTTGTGCCGGCGAACATTTTTGCCGGCGCGCTCGGTCATCTGGTTGGCCGCGCGTTTGGCGTAAACTCGCTTGATCCAGCTTCGGTCGCGGCGGCGGCCGCTGCAAATCCCGCCGGTTATTTGATCTATGTGCTGATCGCCGCGTTCCTCACCTTCGCGCTCTATTCCTCACTCGAAGCAGGGCTTTCAACCTACCTTTACCGCGGGCTGAAGCCGGTGGAAGAGCAGCCCGCGCCGCAACCGGAGGTGTGAGGCTCGACCGACTCGGACGGCTCGGGTAAAGGCTCGCCTCCCCATGGCCGTTTCACGCCCCTACGTCGCCGACTTGCTGCGGCTGGCCGGACCCGTGGCGCTCGCGCGCCTCGGCATCATCGGCATGGCGATTGTCGACGTCGTGGTCGTAGGGCAACTCGCGCCGGATGAGCTGCCCCATCAGGCGCTGGGCTGGGCGCCTACGGCGGTGTTTCTTGTGGCGGCGATCGGCCTGCTGCAGGGCGTGCAGATCTGGGCCGCGCGTTCGATCGGTGAAAAGAACCCGCAAGGCGCTGGCGTCGCGCTGCGGCGCGGCTTGGTGCTGGCCCTAATTGCCGGCGTGTTGTCCGCGATCTCTATGTGGGTTGCCGGCGAGCAGCTGTTCACGGTGTTCGGCATTGAGACAAATCTCGCGGCGCCATCCACGCCGGTGATGATGATCTTGGCGATCTCCATCCCCCTGCATCTGCTGTACGTCGCGGGCACGTTCTTTCTCGAAGCGATTAAGAAGCCGGGTATTTCGACCGCCGTGATGTGGGCGGCGAATGTCGTCAACTTGGCGCTCAATCTGTTGTGGGTGCCGGATCATGGCGCCGTCGGTTCGGCGTGGGCGACGGTCGGCGCGCGCGTGTTCCTGGCGGGCGCCGTGTTGTTGTGGATTTATCTGCTGCGCGACGGCGCCGTGTACGGCGTGCGCAAGCTGGGCTTGCCCGGGCCAAGCTATCGCGCGCTGCTTGCCGTCGGCGTGGCGGCGGCGGTAAGTCAAGCCGTGGAAGCGGGCGCGTTCTCGGCGATGACGGTGATCGCGGGGCGGCTCGGCGCCGACACGGTCGCGGCTTACCAGATCCTGCTCAACCTCATGGCGTTCGTCTTCATGATAGCGCTCGGCCTTGCGGCGGCCACTGCGGTGTTGATCCTCGCAGTCGCACAGCCGATCGGCAGGGCCTACACAGCGGACGTAGGGCTTGCCGCCTTCATCTCTTCAATGATGTGGATCGCCGCGCTTATCCTCCATCCAGACGGCGCGCAGGTGGTGATCGCCTCGGCGCTACGGGCGCGCGGCGACAATTGGTTTCCCACCTTCAGCCACATTCTTGCCTATGCGGCGGTAATGCCTGTGCTCGGCTATTGGCTGGCCGAGCGCGAAGGCATGGGCGTCGCGGGGCTGTTGTTCGCGATTTTCTGGTCGAGCGTATTGAGCGCCGCCGTGCTGATCGTGCGTTGGTGGGCGTTGGCGCGCCGGCCTGGCGTGGCGGGATCAGGCGCCGCGACCACGACGCTGCTGCAGACCGATCCGCAGGCCGGACCGAACTAGGCGCGAACGCCGAGAATCCAACCTTCTTCGCGTTCGACAATGGCAACGCGTTCATCGGCTTTCGCCGGTCCGAACAGTGCGCCGAGTTGGCCTTTCTCATCGAGCGCATGGAAGTGCTCGGCGGCGGCGCGCACCTGGCTTTGATCCTTGATTTCGCCGGCGCGCGGCGTGGCCGGGAACATCGAGGGATAGATTTCCGCGAATACGGCCTCAACCTCTGCGAGATCGGCGGGAGCGAGCGGACGCCAGCCGGTCTCGAACGGCCAGAGTTTGGCGGCGCGCTTGTCGTGCAGGCGCTTCGCGATCGGTAAGCCAGTGAGCGCCTGGCCGGCTCCGTCCCCCTTATACGCCAATTGCGATAACGAGGACGGCCCCTCTCTCGCTTGTGCCGCCCAGCGCTATTCCGGCAGATCGTCCGGTTTATGTTCGCGCGGACGTTTGGCTGAGAGCATAGTTTGTTCATCGCGCGCCGGCGCGCCCCAGAACGGAAACGCCTCGCCCGTCATCAGACGGTTCATTTTTGCGCCGACTTGGAAGCGATTGTTGGTGTTGTCCGGCTTGTCCTTCACTTCCTTGGCGACGAAATCGATCAACGCGCGCCAGGGTTCTCCCGTGAGCTTCATCGCTTGCGCCGTGCCGCGGGGGAAGCCGAGCGGGAAGTCGAAGCCGACGAGCACGCGCTCGTCCTTGCGGCGAAGATCGGACAACAAAGAATCGAGCAGCGTCTCTGCATCGTGACGCGTAGCGGGATTGTGCGCTTCGAACGCCATCTGAAAGCGCACATTGCGCTTCAGCACGCCGACCCAAATCGTGTCCGGGCCGGTGGATGGCTTGGAGGCCGCGCTCCAATCCACCATCACATAGGCCTGGAAGAGCCGTTGATTCATCTCAATCGAGTTTCACCAGCATTTTGCCGGTGTTGGCGCCGCTGAACAGATTGAGAAACGCCTTAGGCGCATTTTCGACGCCGTTTTCGACAGTCTCTTCCCACTTCACTTTGCCTTCGCGCACCCACGCGCCCATGTCGGCGTAGAACTGGTCGCGCATGTCCAAGAAGTCAGTGACAATAAAGCCCTGCATTCTGATCCTCTTGCCGACGATGTAGGGCATGTTGCGCGGGCCGGGCGGCGGTTCGGTCGAGTTGTAAACCGAAATCATGCCGCATTCGATGAAGCGTGCGAACGGGCGCGCCACTTCGAGCGCAACTTCAAGGTGCTCACCGCCGACATTGTCGAAATAGATGTCGACGCCCTTCGGCGCCGCGGCGCGCACGCTTTCAAGCAGATTGCCTTTTTTGTAGTTTACCGCCGCATCGACACCGACACTCTTGAGCCAAACCAGCTTCTCGTCGGAGCCTGCCGACGCCACCACGGTACAGCCGCGGATTTTAGCGATCTGACACACGGTTGAGCCCACAGCGCCCGCTGCGCCGGACACAAAGACCGTTTCGCCAGCCTTCGGTTCGCCGATGCGATGAAAGCTGGTGTAAGCGGTCATGCCAGGCATGCCGAGCACGCCGAGAAACGCCTGCGGCGGCACGCCGTCCGCCGGCAGCTTGTTGAGTGCGGCGGCCGGCGACACATACGCCTCGCGCCAGCCGTTCATGCTTTCAACCCAGTCGCCGGGCTGGAACTTTGGATCGTTGGATTTGACCACCTTGCCGACGGCGCCGCCTTGCAACGCCTCGCCAAGTTGGAACGGCGGCACGTAGCTTGGCCGATCGTACATCCGCCCGCGCATGTAGGGATCGACCGACATCCACGCATTGCGCACCAGCACCTCGCCGGCGCCCGGCTCGGGCAGGTCGACACTCGCCACCTCAAAATTGGAAGCCTCCGGCAATCCTACTGGACGGCTCTTCAGCCGCACTTCGCGCGATTTCGTACCCATTGCGCCTCTCCTTTCGGCCACCCTAGACCCGCGCCAGCGTGACGCAAGCTGAACTGGAGCGCTGGACATTTCGCGCTGGCGCACCGCATAACCCGGCGCTTCCGGAAGAGTCTGAACGAATGTCCATACGTCTACGCTTTGCACCATCGCCGACCGGGCGATTGCATGTCGGCAATGTGCGAACCGCCTTGCTGAACTGGCTATTCGCCATCCGCGAAGGCGGCGAAGTGCTGCTGCGGGTCGATGACACCGATCTCGCGCGTTCGACCAAGGCGTTCGAGCAAGCAATCGAGGCCGATCTCAAATGGCTTGGGCTCGACTGGCAGCAGCGCGCGAACCAATCGCATCGCTTCGATGCCTACGAAAAGGCGGCGGCGAAGCTGAAAAGCGAGGGGCTGCTCTATCCATGCTACGAGACGGAGGATGAGCTCGACCGCAAACGCAAGATTGCCCAGTCGCGCGGGCGCCCTCCGATCTATGATCGCGCTGCGCTGAAGCTCACCAGCGAAGAGCGCGCTAAATTGGAAGCCGAAGGGCGCAAACCGCACTGGCGCTTCAAACTATCTGGCGCGCGCAAGGATTGGGTTGACCTGGTGCGCGGTCCCCAGTCGATCGACACCGCCTCGCTGAGCGATCCAGTGCTGATCCGCGAGGACGGCGGCTTTCTTTATACGTTGCCGTCGGTAGTGGACGATATCGACTTCAAGATCACCCACATCGTGCGCGGAGAGGATCACGTCACCAATTCCGGCGTGCAGGTGGAAATTTTTGAGGCGCTCGGCGGCGCCGTCCCCGCATTTGGACACTTTCCGCTGTTGGTCGGCGCAGACGGCGGGGCGCTGTCCAAGCGGTTGGGCTCGCTCTCGATCGGCGAACTGGCGGATGAAGGCTACGAGCCGATGGCGGTGCTCTCGCATCTCGCCAAGATCGGCACCTCCGATCCAGTGGAAGCGCGCGCAGGCATCGCGCAGCTCGCTCAGGAATTTTCGTTCGACAAGATCGGCCGTGCGCCAGCGCGGTTCGATCCCGACGAGCTAAAGCGCGTCAATGCTTCACTGCTGCATCAGCTCGGCTATGAAGCCGTGAAGGATCGTCTGGCCAAGCTCGAAGCGGACAAAGGCGAAGCGTTCTGGAACGCCATCCGTCCGAACATCTCGTTGCTGCCGGAAGTGCGCCAATGGGCGCACATTGTTGAAGGCCCGATCGAACCGTTCGTCCCGGACGCGGCGTTCGCCGCAGCTGCGCTCGAAGTGTTGCCGAAGGGCGCCTATGACGCGCAGTCATGGAGCGCGTTCACCAATGCTGTGAAGGAAAAGACAGGCGCCAAAGGCAAGGCGCTGTTCATGCCGCTGCGGCAAGCGTTAACAGGTTTGGACCACGGTCCGGAAATGGCCGCGCTGTTCCCGCTCATCGGCGAAGATCGCGCACGCAAGCGGCTTTCTGGACAAACCGCTTAGCCGATCCGCCAATCTATTAGTCCATCCTCAGCGTGCATGGCCGTTCCCGCAGCGCCGACAGGTTCGCGCGCGCCATCGGTGAGGAAGCTAATCGCCTCTCGATCATCGCCGCGCACGCGCGCGAGAAAGCGTTCGCCGCGCGGCGTCTTGCCAATCACAACGCCGAAGTGCGCCGCGCCATCGCGCGCGTAGAACACCGTGTAGGTCTCGATTGCGCCGGGCCCGGCATAACCTTCGATTAGCGGCGGCGACGGATGCCGCCGTGCGTCCGCCTCGGCCTGCACATCGAACGAGCGCGCCCCGCGCCGCAACGGCTCGCGGGAAAGCATAATGCAATGATTGGTGTTGGCGAAGCCGCCATTGCCGAACAGGAGCGCGTGACGTCCGCTCTGCCGCAAGGCCTCCGTCATCGCCGCCACGGCGTGACTCATATAATTGCCCACCGGTCCGCCGCCGAATGTCAGGCCGCCGACAACCGAGATCGGCCGTTCCAGCGGCCAGTTGATCGTGCGGCGCGCGAGCTTGGGTATGCACGGAAAGCAGGAGTAGAGTTCGACATGATCGAGATCGCGCGGCTCTAGGCCGTTCAGCGCCAGGGCCTGATGCAGCGAGGTTTCGAGCGCGATCGAGCGGTCATAACTCTCACGCGCGAGGACGTCGCTCGGTTCGCGCGCCGCGGCGCCATAGCCGACATAGACAAGCTGCGCCTCCGGCACGCGCATCGCCCGCGCCTGGGCGAGGCTGGCGACAATGAAGCCCGCGCCCTGATTCACCGAAGCGTTGGCGACCATCAGCTTTGTGTAGGGAAACGCGATCAGCCGGTTCTCTGGCGATGGCGTGAGGATTTGCTCCGCGCTCGCCGCCGTGCGCAGCCAAGCGTGGTGGTTCTGCGCGGCGACGCGCGACAAGCCCGCCCAGAGTTCGGCGCTCTCGCGCTGGGCTTCCGCTAGCGTTTGGCCCCAAGCTGCGCGGCTGGCGTTTTCGTAGAGCGGATAAACGTCCGTTGGCGCCACCAGGCCGTACTTGGCGCGCCATGGCTTGGCGGACTTCGCTGCGGCGTCGCGCACGGCGTTGGCGGCGCCGGGCGCCGCCCTCGCGCGCTTGGAGGCGGTGCGAAGCGCTTCGCCCCCGGCCACCACGGCGACTTCGATCTCGCCGGCGGCGATGCGTTCCGCAGCTTCGTTAAGCAGTAGAACCGGACTATCGCCGCTAGGATAACGCGTCTTGGCGCAGAGTTTCGGCGTCGCCCCAAAAAACGCGGCGAGGCGCTCTGGAATCTCCGTGAGCTGCGGAAATGACAGTTGATCGACCACAGCCAGAGACTGCATTTGCTTCAACCAGCCGCCGCCAGCTTCGGCATCGGCGGCGCCCAGCGCCTCCCGCATCAGGGCGAAGGAATCCAAGGCTTCCGCAGGGTCCTCGGTGCGGTCATTCACCTGGCCGACGCCGATAATGACCGGAATGCGCGTCTCGTCTGTCATGGACCGAGACTAGCGCGTCGGCGCGCGATTGTGACCGGGCGCCGTCGCGGTATGATCATCCCATGATGAATTCGCCTTTGTACATGCGGCTCGGCATCGAGTTTCCGCTGTTTGCCTTTTCGCATTGCCGGGACGTCGTGGCGGCGGTGTCGAAGGCTGGCGGCATGGGCGTGCTGGGCGCGGTGGGGATGTCGCCCGCGCGTCTTCGTGAGGAGCTCGATTGGATCGATGCACACGCGGCCGGCAAGCCATATGGGCTCGATCTAATTGTGCCGAATGCGTTCGAAGGCAAGGCAGAGGCGTTCGACTCCGAGAAATTGCTCGCCGCAGTGCCGCAAACGCATAGGGAATTCGCCGCTGCAATCCTGGCCAAACATGGCGTCGACGCCGCCGCGGTGGAAGCCAACCGCAAGCACGCAACAGGATGGTCGCAAAACTTGCGCGCCGAGGGAGCTGCGTCGGGTCTTGAGGTGGCGTTCGAGTATCCAATTAAACTGATCGCCAACGCCCTCGGCTTGCCGCCGCCAATTATGCTCGAGAAGGGTAAGCAGCACGGCGTGCCGGTGGCCGCTTTGGTTGGGGCCAAGGAGCACGCATTGGCGCAGGCGGCGGCGGGCGTGGATATTATCATCGCGGCAGGCGGCGAAGCCGGCGGCCACTGCGGCGATGTCTCGACCATGGTGCTGGTGCCGGAAGTGGTGCGCGCGTTGGAGGCGGCGGGGCATGACACGCCCGTGCTCGCCGCGGGCGGCATCGTTACCGGCGAACAAATGGCCGCAGCGATGGCGATGGGGGCCGCGGGCGCTTGGTGCGGTTCGGTCTGGCTGACGACGCCAGAGAGCGAAGTGACATCCACGGTGCGCGACAAGCTGCTCGCCGCTAATTCGCGCGACACCATCCGTTCGCGCTCGCGCACCGGCAAGCCGTCACGCCAACTGCGCTCGCCATGGACCGATGCGTGGGAAAGCGAGGATGCGCCAAAACCTCTGCCCATGCCGCTGCAAAGCTTCGTTTCGGAACCAGCGCTACGCTACCTCGACAAGCTCAGCGAAAGTGGACACCCGGGCGCGCGCGAGCTGGCGACCTATTGGGTCGGCCAGGGCGTCGGCCTGATGAACGCACCCATCTCCGCCGGCGCTGTCGTGCAGCAGTTCAAGCAAGACTTTTTGCGGGCGTGTGAGCGGCTGGCGGATGTGGTGGGTGAGTAGTTCGGGGTGCTAAGACTGCGACGTTGAGATGGAGGCGACGATGGCGGTTCAACGATACGGCGCCGATGGCTACGCCGTGACCTATGATCCTGATGTTTGTGCGCACGCGGGGCGATGCGTGAAGGGCCTGCCCACAGTGTTCGACGCCAAGCGCAAGCCTTAGATCGATCCGAAGTTGGCGACAGCCGATGAGGTCGAGGCCCAAGTGAAGAAGTGCCCGTCAGGGGCGCTGGGCTTCGAACGCGAATAGCACCTACGCAGGCACGAAGCGAAGCGCCGCGCCGTTGTTGCAATAGCGCAACCGGCGGGGAGGCGGGCCGTCGTTGAACACATGGCCTTGGTGTCCCAGACAGCGGGCGCAATGATACTCGGTGCGTGGTTGCAGAAGCAGGAGATCGGGCTTGGTTCCGGCATTCTCTCGGATGATGTCGGTGAAGCTCGGCCAGCCAGTGCCGGAGTCAAACTTCCAATTCGAGCGGAACAGCGGCAATTCGCAGCCGGCGCAGACGAACGTCCCGCGGCGGCGTTCGTTGTTCAGCGGGCTCGTGCCGGCGCGCTCGGTGGCTTCTTGGCGCAGCACCCGGAACGCTAGCGGATCGAGGCGCTCGCGCCATTGCGCCTCCGTCAGCCGGCGCCAAGGGGAGTTGGCGTACCGTGCTTCGTTAGCCTCTGTGTCGATGCCGAGGTTCTCCTGACCGTTGGCGGAGCAGCCGAATAGCGGGACCATGGCGACGGCGCTGAAGAGCAGCGTGCGGCGGGAGAGAGTATTCATGGCTTCACCTACGTATCAGCGGCCTGACCGGTTTCAGACGCCGACCCGGGCCTCCAGCGCAGCGAAGCATTCATCGATGGAGTGTGCGCTGGCGACCACCTCGCGGAAGCTCGGCGGCGTCAGGTTTGCGGCGACCGTATGATCGATCAGTGCGAAGAAAGGCGCCCAGAAATCGTCCTCGGAGAGGAAGACGACGGGTTTCCGGTGCAGATTAAGCCGCGCCCACGACAGGGTCTCGACAGCTTCCTCCAGCGTGCCGATGCCGCCAGGTAGCACGACGAACGCGTCACTCTCCTCGAACATGATGTGTTTGCGCTCGTGCATGGTGTCGACCATGCGGTGGGGCACCTCTTCCAGCACGATTTCGCGCCGTTCCAGAAAACGCGGCATGATGCCAAGGACGTCGCCGCCGGCATTGCGCGCCGCCTGGGCGCAGCGCCCCATCCAACCAATCGACCCGCCGGCATAAACCATGGGCAACCCGCGCTGCGCTAACGCTTGCCCAAAGAGCGCGGCGAGGTCGAGATACTCGGGCTGCGTCGTCTCCGAGGAGCCGCAGTACACACACACGGAAGCGAGCGGCGGGCGAGAAGGACCGGAATCAGCCATGAGCGGAATAGAACTTAGCTAAAATGGCGGCATTGCGGGAGAAATCCCGCACCCTTAAGTCGTCCCTTCAAGGAACGTTCCAAATGGCGCGCGGCGAGGGCAGGACAGTGTCGAAAGCGGAACCGGCGGCTGACGTTGCGCCGCCGGTCTTGCGCACGATCTCCCGTCTGCTGGGGCTGATCGGGGGCTTGAGCGGGCCAGGCTACCGGCTTCGCCTCGCCGCCGCATTCGTGCTGACGCTGGTGGCCAAAGTGCTCGCGGTCGTTTCGCCGCTGGTGCTGGCGGATGGCATCAACCGCCTTTCGTCCGGCGATGCGGCGGGCGCGCTGCCCGCGTTTATCGGTCTAGCCGGATTCTGGGCCGCCTTGCGGTTTGCCTCCACCGCCGGCCCGCAGGTGCGCGACGCCATCTTCCAGCCGATCAGCGAAGAGGCGCAGCGCCGCGCGGGCACGCGCGTGTTCGCGCATGTGCATTCACTTTCGGTGCGCTTCCATCAATCCAAGCGCACCGGGTCGGTTTATCGCACCATCGAACGGGGCGTGCGTGCAATCGATTTTCTGCTGCGCTTTCTCGCCTTCAATATCGCGCCAACGGTGATCGAATTGCTGCTGGCGGCCGCGGTGCTGGGCTTCACCTACGGCTGGAGCTTTTCGGTTATCGCTGCGCTGACGGTCGTCATCTACGCCTGGATGACGTTCGGCGTCACCGAGTGGCGGCTGAAACACCGGCGCGAGATGAACGAACTCGACACCGAGGCGGCCGGCCGCGCTGTGGATTCGCTGCTCAATTTCGAGACGGTGAAGAGTTTCGCCGCCGAGGAGCGCGAGAGCGAGCGCTACGACCGTGCGCTGTCGTCCTATGCGCGTGCGGCGGTGCGAGCGTATTCCTCACTCGTGCTGCTCAACGTATTGCAAGGACTGATCATGACGATCGGTCTGCTCGGCATGGTGCTGATGGCGGGCTTTTTGGTGGCGCGCG
This sequence comes from uncultured Alphaproteobacteria bacterium, assembly GCA_937967725.1. Lineage (GTDB taxonomy): Bacteria > Pseudomonadota > Alphaproteobacteria > Caulobacterales > Aquidulcibacteraceae > Vitreimonas. The sequence continues at coordinate 10,136 of CALBSY010000406.1, forward strand.
GTCCGATGGGCCCCGGCGACATCACCGCGGTCATCCTCATTATGACGAACCTCTATGCGCCGCTAAATATCCTCGGCTTCGCCTATCGCGAGATCAAACAGACCTCGATCGACATGGAGAAGATGTTCGCCATGCTCGACGAGGCGCCCGAGGTGGCCGACGCTGCGGACGCTGTTGCACTTCGTTCTTCGGGCGGCGAGGTCGTGTTCGAGAATGTGTCCTTCGCGCACGAGGGTCGAGATGTCGGCCTGAATGGCGTTATGTTCGCGGCGCCCGCCGGTAAGACCACTGCCATTGTCGGTCCGTCCGGCGCGGGCAAGTCGACAGTGCTGAAGCTCTTGTTTCGCTTCTACGATCCGAGCGAAGGCGCCGTCCTCATCGATGGACAGGATTTGCGGAGCGTGACGCAGGGGTCCCTGCGCGATGCGCTCGGCCTGGTGCCGCAGGACGTAGTGCTGTTCAACGACACGATCCGCTACAACATCGCCTACGGCCGCCCCG
>CALBSY010000407.1 GCA_937967725.1 uncultured Alphaproteobacteria bacterium
AGCCAGGTTTCGTTGCCGTCCCACACCGGCGCGATCGCCGCCTGCATCTGATCGCGTTCGCGGCTCGACTTCGCGAATGGAAACAGAATGACGACGCCGAGGTCGAAGCCGTCGAGCGCCACATAAAGAAACACCGCTACGGCGATCAGCACAGCCCAGATCATCGGGAGGTCGAGCATCACGCGCCCTCCTCGACGCCGGCGCCGAGCGGCGTGCCGGGCGGTTGCTGCGTGGTTGGCGCGGGCTCTTCGGTGTCCGGCCCCTTGCCGATCAGGCGCAGAATGTAAAGCGCGCCGGCGCTGAACACGATCGCGTAGGTGATCATGAAAAACAGAAGCGAAGCCGCCACCGAGGCCGCAGGCACGGGTGAAACCGCATCTGCTGTTCGCAGCACGCCGTAGACGACATAAGGCTGGCGCCCGACCTCAGCGGCAATCCAACCCGCCAACACAGCGATGAATCCGCTCGGCGCCGCCAGCACCAGCGCACGTTGATACAGCGTCGCCGCATCCAGGCGCTTCATCGCCCACACCGCGGCGCCCCATGCGCCCAGCGCAATCATGATCAGCCCCATGCCGACCATGACGCGGAAGGCCCAGAACACAACCCACACCGGCGGCCGCTCATCAGGCGCAAACGCATCCAAACCCTGCAATTCGGCGTTGGCGTCGCCAGCGACGAACCACGATCCCAGGCCCGGAACACTGATCTCAAAATGATTGGCTTCGTTCGCCTCGTCAGGCCAAGCGAACAGGTGCGTCGGCTGTTGCGCCTGTGTCGTCCACCAGCCCTCCATGGCCGCAATCTTCGCGGGCTGGTGCTCGTGCGCCACCACGCCGGATTCGTGGCCCACCACGACTTGCAGCGGCGCGACGATGGCCATCATCAGAATGGCCATGCGGATCGCAGCGCGGCTTTCAGGGAGCGCCGTCTTGCGCAACAGGTTGAATGCCGAAGCGCCCGCCACCACCATGGCCGTGGTCAGATACGCGGCCAGCACCATGTGCGCGAAGCGCGACGGCATTGAGGGATTGAAGATTACCTCGACGAACGAGGTGGCGATCATCGTGCCATCATCGGCGAAGGCGAAGCCCTGCGGCGTCTGCATCCAGGAATTGGCGGCGAGAATCCAGAACGCGCTGATGAGCGTGCCAATGGCGACAATACAGGTAGAGGCGAAGTGCAGCCCTGGCCCTACCCGCTTCCATCCGAAAAGCATGATGCCAAGGAACGAGGCTTCGAGAAAAAACGCGGTCAGCACCTCGTAGCCGAGCAACGGTCCGATCACGCTGCCGACTTGCGCCGAGAACACGCTCCAATTGGTGCCGAACTGATAGGACATCACCACGCCCGACACGACGCCCATGCCGAACGACAGCGCGAAGATCTTCACCCAGAACAGATAGAGGTTCTTGAACAGCGGCTTCTTAGTGAAGAGCCACAAGCCTTCGAGCACAGCCAGGAACGACGCCAGCCCGATGGTGAAAGCTGGGAAGATGATGTGAAAGCCGATTGTGAAAGCGAACTGCAGCCGCGACAGCAGCAGCGCATCCCATTCCATGGCTTCGCTCCTCGCTCGATCCGGCCTACGCCACGGCGCCGCTCACGCCAAGCTTGCGATTTGCCGCGCCGCGCCACAGAGTCGCGCGCCAGATCGGGAGGACGACATGGCCGGACGCGTCACAGGCAAGAAGGTATTCGTCACGGGCGCGGCGCAGGGCCTAGGCGCGGCGATCGCGCGCGCTATCGCGGCGGAAGGCGGCAAGGTCGCGTTGGCCGACGTGAACTTCGTCGGCGTTGAAAAACTCGCGGCCGACCTCAACCGTGCGCACGGTGGCGAGACCGCCACAGCCTATGAACTTGACGTCACCGACGAGGAGCAATGGAAGCTGGCGCTCGATGCGGCAAGCAGCGCGATGGGGGGACTATCGGGACTGGTCAACAATGCCGGCATCAGCGGCGGCCGCGGC
>CALBSY010000408.1 GCA_937967725.1 uncultured Alphaproteobacteria bacterium
AGTCCGTGATTCTGCCGGGCGCGCCGTCACGTCGGGTCGGCGGCCTTGCAAATGACGTGCCGTAAATCGTTGAGCCGCCCCGGTTGCGGCGGACGCCCCGCCTGCAGCCAATCCTCTTTCGACAAGCCGCCTTTCCACGCGCGCGTGGTGAAGCCGAGCACCTCTACCTTCACGCCGCAGCGCTCCAGCGTGCGCGCGAGAATGTCGGCGCAGAGCGCCGCCACCATGATCGGGCGTCCGCGCATCGAGCCGGAATTGTCGAGCAACAGCGACACCACCGTATCCTTGAACGGCATGTCTTCTTCCTGCTTGAACGACAGCGGCGACATCGGGTCGGTGATCACGCGCGTGAGCCGGGCCGTGTCCAGCACGCCCTCTTCCAGATCGAAGCTCCAGGCGCGGTTCTGCTTCGCCAACAGCCGGCGCTGCAGCCGGTTGGCCAGACGTCCGACTACGCTTTGCAGCGGCTTCAGTTGCTGATCGAGATAAGAGCGCAGCCGCGCCAGCTCTTCAGCGTCGCAGAGTTCTTCCGCGCCGATCAGCTCATCGTGGGTGCGGGAAAAGACTTTGTAATTGGCGTTCGGATCCTCCGGCTCGTTGCGCATCTTGGGCCGGATCGGCTTTTCGCCGGGCTCGTCCTGCTCGGTTTCCTCCATGTCGTCGCTGTCCGCATCGGCTTCCACCGAAACAGTGCGATCCGTATCCATGTCGATATCGCTCTCGACCAGTTCGAGATCGGCGGCGGCGTCCTGTTCGTCTTCCTCCTCGCCTTGGCTGTCGGCTTGCGGCGGCGGCTGTCCGTTCTCGGCGCCTTCGCTGGTTTCGTCGCGCTCCTCAGCGCCGAATTCATCACCGAGCCCGAGATCGGCGATCACATCGCGCATGATTTCCGCGAACGCGTGCTGGTCTCCCGCGGCGGCGGCGAGCTTATCCAACACGGCGCCGGCGTCGCGCTCGATATCCTTGCGCCACGCGCCGACGAGCTTCTTCGCATTGTCCGGCGGCGCGAGCCCGGTGAGCCGCTCGCGCACCATGAGCGCGAGCGCATCGGCCAAAGGCGCGACGGCGCGGTCGTGCATGCGCGCGGCGCCCTTGCGCTCAAGCGAATCGGTCAGCGCGGCGGTGAGATTGTCCGCAACGCCCTTCATCGCGTTGGCGCCGAGCGATTGCACGCGCATATCCTCGACTGCATCGAACACGAGCCGCGCCTCCGCGCCCTTCGGGCGCATGCGCGCGTGCTCGGCATCGTCGTGGTGCGCGAGCCGCAGCGCCAGTGCGTCGGCTTGGCCGCGCAAACGCTCAGCTTCCGGCTCGGAAATCACCCGCGGCGGATGCGGCAGCACGATCCGGCCGGCCGAAAGGCGCGGCCCTTCCGCGCCAAAGGCAACCTCAAGCTCCTCCTCACGCCCCGCCAGCGCGCGCGTGGTTTGCGCTAGGGAACGCTTGAAGAGTTCGGTCGGGGTTTCCTTGAGGGCCATTCAGTTGAGGATAGCGCTCCGCCACGCTGGCGCAAAGTAATGTGCTGAAGGCAGGCAAGCTTTGCGCGTTCGCAGTCCTACCGGCGGCGATCGCGCAGAATGGCGAAGTTGGCCTTATCCCGCGAAATCTGGCTGCCAACGGCCTCATCGATTTTGAGGCTATGAAACCGTCTCCACTCATCGGTGCGCAGCGTGTCCTTGTCTTCGAAGACTGCGAACGGATTGTTCATTGCGACGCCGTAGGCGGCGATGATGAATGCGGCGCCCACGCACAGCAGGTAAGACGCCAACGCCACCACCTCCGTCGCAGGCGCAAATACTCGCGCCAAACCGTATACGGCGGCGACAGCAACGATCGTCATCACGATGCAAATCAAAATCCCCAAAATGCGATAAAGCGTCGCGTTGCGGCGAATCTGAAACATCGTATTGCGGACGGTCATTTCTTGCTGCAGCTGCAAAACCCCTATCCAGTGATAAGAGAGAGCCCAAACTGCGGCCTGTCTCTCTAATTCCTCCTGATCGCCTTCTTGATTCATGTCGAAGCTGCCTTCGATCCGCTCGCAAACTGTCTGCGCAACTCGGAAGCTCTCGTTCGAGCGCGCGAACTCGTTGGAGATGAAACCATTCAGCCTCAGACCATTCTCTTTCTGCACATGCTTGTAGGAAAAGCTGTAGATAAACAGCACGAGAACGAGACCAAGCGCCCACGCTCCGATCGCCAAGCCGATGCCTAAGCCAGTTGGCTGGAGATAGGACTGCCACGACGAGGCTGAGGCGTCGAGTAGACGCAATGGATCCAAGAACATAAATGCGCCAAGCAACGATAGCGCGACCATCAAAGCCGTAGGCGCAAGTTCGCAGTACAGCGTTCTGGTATTGTCGTTCGTGATGCAGCGCATGGCGTGCAGTGTGCCGACAAATCCGTCGGGGCGGTCATCGTCGATCACTTTCAGGATGAACATTTGCTCGACCTCTTCGTAGAAAAGGTCGTCGGGCGGAAACAATTGCGGCGCCGTCCCATAATAACGTTGCGCCTTCTGTGCCATATTTTCGGCGCGCCTCAGCTTCGCACTCGCCGCGTCGGATGAACTTATTGCCTCATTGGTTGTGTCATCAGCGCTCTTTGAGCTGGGAAAGCTGACCGACTTGAAGAGGACAGAATAGCGCTCCTTCGCCGGCCCTGCCTCCGCCTCAGGATGATCATGCGGCCCAAACGCGCCGCCCAATTTCGCCCCGCTGGTGCGAGCTGCGACCTCCGCCTCGGCGCTGACAGTTCGCATGCCACGCGTGCGCCTGCGAAGGACGCGTAACAGCCGCGCTGGCAGCCTAACGAAAAGGCGGATCGGCCAACTGAGAATTCGAAAGAGAAGGCGCAGCAAGAACATGTCAGAACCCCCGCGATACCCATCATTGATGGTATACGGGGCTGCAACTGCGCTACGCAAACGATTTGACGGCCCTCAGTTTGCGGACCCGGCCGTGCGGCACAAAATGTACAAACTGGCCTAAGCCACCTTCACCCGCGTCGCCGCTTCGGGCAGGTCGGCGCCGAACGCGCGCTGGTAGAACTCAGCCACGGTTGGGCGCTCGAGTTCATCGCACTTGTTCAGGAACGTCATCCGGAACGCTTGGCCGACGTCGCCGAAAATCTCGGCGTTCTGGGCCCAGTTGATGACGGTGCGCGGGCTCATCACCGTGGAGATGTCGCCGTTCATGAACGCGTTGCGCGTCATATCGGCGACGCGCACCATCGCCATGATCGTGCGCTTGCCTTCGGGGTTGTTGTAGGTTTGCGCCTTGGCGACCACGATTTCGGCTTCTGCGTCGTGATCGAGATAGTTCAGCGTGGTGACGATCGACCAGCGGTCCATCTGGCCTTGGTTTATCTGCTGGGTGCCATGATAGAGCCCTGTGGTGTCGCCCAAACCGATCGTGTTCGTCGTCGCGAATAGGCGGAAGTACGGGTTGGCGCTGATGACGCGATTCTGATCGAGCAGCGTGAGTTTGCCGCTTGCCTCCAGTACGCGCTGAATGACGAACATCACGTCCGGACGCCCGGCGTCGTATTCGTCGAAACAGATCGCCACCGGCCGCTGCAGCGCCCAGGGCAGCATGCCTTCACGAAACTCGGTGACCTGTTTGCCGTCCTTCAGCACGATCGCATCCTTGCCGACGAGATCAATGCGGGAGACGTGGCTGTCCAGATTGATCCGCACCAGCGGCCAGTTGAGGCGCGCGGCCACCTGTTCGACGTGTGTGGATTTCCCGGTGCCGTGATAGCCCTGCACCATCACGCGCCGGTTGTGCGCGAAGCCAGCCAAAATCGCGAGCGTGGTCTGTGGATCGAAGCGATAGGCTTCGTCGACATCCGGCACGTATTCCGTCTTCGTCTTGAAGGCCGGAATTTTCATGTCGCTTTCGACGCCGAACGTGCGGGCCGAAACCTGCTTGTCGGGCTTCATGGAGAGGAGATCGTCGGCAGTGCTCATGCGGCCTCTGAGGCGTCGTCTATGTGTCTGATCTATATGGGGCGAGCTACCCTATCGCGCCGCAGCATGAAAGCCAAAGGCGGCGATTTGCCCTTGCCCTGGCGGCGGGCGCTTTAGACCAGCCCGCCGGCCTTGAGGGTTTGATAGGCGTTCAGCACCCGTTGCAGGTGCTCTTCGGCCCCACGGTCTCCGCCGTTGGAGTCAGGGTGCCAGCGTTTTACCAACTCGGCGTAGCGGGCGCGGATTTGCCCCGCCTCGGCGTTCTCGTCGAGCGACAGCGCCTCCATGGCCAGGCTTTGCAACCGCGTGAGACGGCGGCGCGGACGGGCCGCCTCCGATGCGTCGCGCGGGCCGTCGCCGAACATGCCGAACGGATCGCTGCGCCGTCCCGCTTGAAAGCCGCGCATCGCGGCCGAGAGACGGTCGCCGCGGCCGCCGCGGAAGGTCCAAGTCGGCCGGTGCCCCACCTCTTCGCGCGCGCGATACTCCAGAAACTCGGCGTCGCTCATGCCGTCGAAATAATTCCAACGGCGGTTGTAAGCGGCTGCGTGCTCGTAGCAGAAGTGCCAAAACTGACCGGCGAGATCGCGCCCCTTTGGCGCGCGGTGGGCGCCGGAGCGCGTGCATCCTACATGATCGCAGGGGCGATCGTCGGGGTCGCGCTCGATCGTCTCCGCGTCGGGCTTCTTGACGCGGATGTCGACGAATTTCGGGCGATATGCGAACGCTTCGGACATTGGACTAGCGAGTATGGGCGCGAGAAGTTAAGCGGACAAGGAATTGACAGCGGACAAAAAGCAACTTTCGCGCGCCGAGCGCATGCAAACGCTGCTGAGTGCGCAGTTTTCGCCGTTATCAATCTTGGTTGAGGATCAGTCAGCCATGCATGCCGGCCACGCCGGCGCGCGCCCCGGCGGCGAGACGCACTACCAGGTGACGCTGGTTTCCACAGCGTTTGAAGGACTCTCGCGCATTGCGCGTCAACGCTTGGTTTACGCAGCCCTTCGTGAAGAATTCGACACGGGCTTGCACGCGCTCTCACTCGACCTCAAAACGCAGGGTGAGGCAGGCTAGCCTCGAACTCAACGCGCGGCGGGGATGCGGCGGTGCTGCGGCGGATATCGGCATGGATTGTGACGGCGCTGACCGGCGCCCTCCTGGGTGCGGCCTCGGCTTGGGCGGCGCTGGAGATGGGCGGCGTCAGTTTCGGCGAGCGTTACGGCGCCTGGACCCACAATCGCGCCGCCGGCTCAGCCGCCGCGGGCCCCTACACGCGCGCCATCATCGCGCGCCAGGGTTTGCTGGCGCTTTCCGCGCGCGAGGCGCTCTACTTCAATCTCGCCGAAGATCAGGACGGCCGCGGGCTCAGCGAAAGCTGCATCTACGAGCTCAGCGGACGCGACCTGGCCGCGCGCTGGTGGTCGGTCAGGTCTGTGAAGAACTTCGTCCCAACGTCGATCC
>CALBSY010000409.1 GCA_937967725.1 uncultured Alphaproteobacteria bacterium
ACATCGTCAATCCCACCGAAGGCCGCGCCGCCAAGCACTGGGCGTTGCGCATCCAGGATCCGCCCGGTGGCGACAATGAGATCACGCACGTGCTCGACCGCATGCATGCCTTCGCGCACGAGATCGCCGAGAGCGGCGTCTTCGACGCCGTCATCCATCTTGGCATCGGCGGTTCCGATCTCGGCCCGCGCCTAGTGCTCGATGCGCTCAAGCACGAGCGCCGGCCGAACTTGCAGGTGCGCTTCGCATCCAACGTCGACGGCGCCGATGTCGCCGACGCCGTCGAGGGGCTGGATCCGAATCGCACGCTGCTGATCGTGGCCTCGAAAACCTTCACCACGCAGGAAACCCTGGCCAACGCCGAGTTCGTTCGCGCCTGGAGGCCGGCGCGCATCGCCGCCGCCACCGCCGCACCGGAGAAGGCCGTCGCATGGGGCGTGGCTGAGCAAGACGTGTTCCCGTTCTGGGACTGGGTCGGCGGGCGCTATTCGTTGTGGTCGTCGGTATCGTTGGTGTGCGAGGTCGCGCTGCGCCACGGCGCGTTCTTCAAGCTGCTCGAAGGCGCCGAAGCGATGGACGCGCACTTCCGCGACGCGCCGTTCTCAGAGAACCTTCCCGCGCTTTCCGCCGCCATCCAGATGGGGAACCTCGAGGCTCTCGGTCACGGCTCCTATGCAATCATCCCCTACGCCGAACGGCTGCGCCTGCTGCCCGCGTACCTGCAGCAGCTCGAAATGGAGTCAAACGGCAAACGCGTCACCCGCGACGGCGAACTCATCGCGCGTTCAGCCTGCGCCGTCACCTGGGGTGCGGCAGGAACGAACGCGCAGCATTCGTTCTTTCAGCTGCTGCATCAGGGTGCTCAGGAAATTCCAGTCGAGTTCATCGTCAATGCCGGTCCGCACGAAGGTCCGCCCTCGCACCGCGCCAAGATGCACGCCAACGCGCTGGCGCAGGCGCGTGCGCTGATGGTCGGCAAGAGCCAAGCGCAGGCCAAAACCGAAATGCTAGCCAAACGGATGAGCGAAGCCGACGCGGCGCGCCTCGCTCCCCATCGCGCTTTCCCCGGCGACCGCGCCTCAACACTGATGTCAATCGACGGCCTGACTCCGGAGGCGCTCGGCGCGTTGCTGGCCTTCTACGAGCATCGTACGTTCGCGCAGGCCGTGTTCGCGGGCGTCAATGCGTTCGATCAGTGGGGCGTTGAACTCGGCAAGGAAATGGCCGGACAGCTGCTGCCCGCGTTGGAAGGCGGCGTCCCGTCCGCCGATACCGATCCAAGCACGGCCGCATGGATCGAACGTCTGCGCTGATCACTCGGCTGCGGCGAGCACGGCGGCGTCTTGCAGCGCGCGAACTCCTCGAATCGGCCAGCCATAGTGCGCAATCAACCGCGCGATCTGCGGATCGTTGCCGTTCACCGGGTCCAGATTGTCGTGCTGCAAGGCTACTTGCTGCGAACCCGCCCATGGCACGAAGCGCCGATGCGGACCGACCTTCATGACCTTCGACCCAACACGCCGGGCTTGCCAATAGAGCCAAAGATCATCGTTGTGCGGACAGAGCCGCTGATAGGTCGCAACGTCGAGCACGTCCCGATGCAGACTGCCCGCCGGATAGAGCACGCCGCCGACGCCGGTCGCGAACGTCAGTGACGAAGCCGGTCCCGCCGCGGTGTCGAACTTCCATTCGATGTAGGGCCGGGGGTATCCGTCTTCGGTCAGCCGAATTCGGTGAGCGCGGTGACAGCGCACCTCGTTCGATCGCACGCCGCCATCAATGAGATCTTCCAGCCAAGTACGCCAGTAGTAGACGTCATCATCAGCCGTCACGATGTTGGCGTCCGGAAATTGCTCAAGCGCCGGTAGAATCTTCTTGTAGGACCGCAAGTCGGGCGCTTTCTCGATGGTCAGCCCGTGCGCCTGCATGCGCCGCACTTCATGCGGCAGTTTCGCGATGTCCGGCGCCGCAAGCCAAAGCACGAGCGCGTCCGGCCGCACGCTCTGACTCAGCAAACATTTGAGCGTGTACGCGAGCGTGGGGAACCGCGGCGGATAGGAAGTGAGCGATACGATGAGCCGGCGCGACAAGCCATGGGCGCGGCTGGGCGCACGGCGGCGCCAGCGATAATCCACATAACGGCGCGTGAAGACGCCCGCCACGTCACGAAGTCCTCCGCGCGGCGGCTTCACGTGCGAGCGGATGAAGCGGGCGGCGCGTGCGATCAGCGGCATGCACGATAAAAGCAACGGTCGCGCTCCTTGTTCCGAAGCGCGGCCGCATTGATCTGTACTTGGGAGCGTTAGCGCGCCGGCGCCTTCGACATCTGCTTGATCGCATCGTCGATCTGGCGATCCTTCTCCAGGACGCGCACGCCGCCGTCTTGCAGCAGCACAGCACAGCCATCAGCCACTGCGCCTTCGACGCCCGCCGCCTCCAGCACCAAAGGTACTGCATCCGACAGGGCCATCACTGGCACACCACGCTCAAGCGTCTCCGCCACGGCGGACATGATGAGATCGCGTTCGGCGTGCGAGGGGTCCATGTCACCGCCGGTGACGATGAGGCCGCACACTTGCGTGTCGGAGATGGTCATGCGGCGCTGACCGGCCAGCACCGGCAGACAGGTAAGATTGTAGAGGTCGAGCTGCCCTTCGATGTGGCGGAACTCGGTCTGCTTCATGCCCCGGCGCAGCACCACTGCAGCACGCTTGATCTCCGTTTGGATCGAATCCTTGCGGCGCGGCGGGATCGAGGGGGCGCGAACCAGAGAAGCGACGGCGCGGCGGCGGGCCGAAATCGGCGCCTCTTCCACGTCGGCGCGGTTAGTCGAGGGCATAGATAACTCCAATCATCATGCAAAAGCCGTCTGGCGCGCTGAGAGAGCGCAAATTCGACAGCTCTTGCGGGTGAGGCGCCGCATTCTCGGGCGCCGCATCGGTGCGTCTTATTACACTAGCCTCAGGATAACTTCCAGCCCCAGAGCCGAGCGTTTCTACCTATGATTGCAGGCTTTAAGCCGCAGATTCAGAGAGTAACGCGCCCGTGATGCTTAAGTTCCAAGCAAAACTCAGGCGGCGCGCGCGGCAGCGACCACGGCGCTTTTCACCCCCGCAACCGCTTTACGCACCAGCGCTTCGTCATCGCCTTCCGCCATGATGCGCACCAGCGGCTCAGTACCGGACGTGCGCACCAGCAAACGGCCCTTCCCATCGAGGCTGGTTTCCGCCGCCCTGATGGCTTCTTTCACACTAGCCGCCGCCAGCGGATCCGGTTTGCCCTTCTCGTAGCGCACATTCTCCAGCACTTGCGGCGCCGGTTCGAATAGACGGCACACCTCGCTGGCCGGTTTGCCTGACTGCACGATCACAGCCAGCACCTGCAGGGCTGCTAGGAGGCCGTCGCCGGTGGTCGAAAAATTCGACAAGATGATATGACCGGATTGTTCGCCGCCGACATTGTAGCCGTTGGCGCGCATCTGCTCGACGACATAGCGGTCTCCCACCTGCGTACGTTCGAGCTTCAGCTTCAAGCTTTGCAGAAAACGCTCCAACCCGAGATTGCTCATCACCGTGGCGACGATGCCGGGCTTGGTCAACGCGCCGGAGGCCTTCCAGCTCTTGGCGATCAGCGCCATCAGCTGATCGCCGTCGATCGACTGGCCCTTCTCGTCGACGATCGCCACCCGGTCGGCATCGCCGTCGAGCGCGATGCCGAGATCGGCGCGATACTTGAGCACGGCCTCCTTCAACGCGCGCGTGTCGGTGGAGCCGACCTCTTCGTTGATGTTGAAGCCGTTCGGATCGACGCCGATCGGGAACACTTCCGCTCCCAGCTCATAGAGCGCCACCGGCGCCACCTTGTAGGCCGCGCCGTTGGCCGCATCGATGACGATGCGCAAACCCTTCAGGGTCAGATTCTTCGGGAACGTCGCCTTGACGATCTCGACGTATCGCGCCTGCGCATCGTCGATGCGCTTGGCGCGGCCTAGCTTGGCCGGATCGGCTAAGTGCTCATCGAGCGCGCTATCCATCAGGTGCTCGATCTCCGCCTCGGCGTCGTCCGAGAGCTTGTAGCCGTCCGGCCCGAACAGCTTGATGCCGTTGTCGGCATATTTGTTGTGCGAGGCCGAGAGCATGACGCCAAGGTCGGCGCGCAAGCTGCGCGTCAACATCGCGACGGCGGGCGTCGGCAGCGGACCGAACAGAACTACGTCCATCCCGGCGGCCGTGAACCCCGCGGTCAGTGCTGGTTCGAGCATGTAGCCAGAGAGGCGCGTATCCTTGCCGATCACGACCAAATGGCGGCGGTCATCGGCGCTCATGAAGCGTTTGCCCGCCGCGAGCCCCACGCGCATGGCCACTTCAGGCGTCATGGGATATCGATTTGCGGTG
>CALBSY010000410.1 GCA_937967725.1 uncultured Alphaproteobacteria bacterium
AATGGCTGACCGGCAAGCCGTCGGCTCAGGGAGAGGCGTTCTCCTTGCACAGCCGCACGGGCGCCGCGATCGGCCTCGGCGCACACGGGTTCTGAGTAAGCTGGCGTCGCCTCGCCGACACCCGCGCCGTCGATGGGCGCCACCGTAAACGCGGCCGTGCGCTCTACCTCGTATTCTTTAGAGAGAATGTTGGTGACGGAATAGAACTCCGCCGTCGCCAACTCGCGCGTGAGCGTCAGCAACAAGTAGCCGCGATGCATCGGATCGCTGTGTTTGATGTGCGGGTTGCGCGCCCGCAACCCGGCGCCGAAGTCGATCCCGAACGGCGTGAAGTAATCGCCTTCGCTCGGTGACGTGATCGACGCGCCGCCGAACTCGACGGCCGCCCGGCCCTGTGCATCGTTCAACTCGTTGACCCACGCCTTGTGCGAATCGCCGGTGATCACGAGCGTGTTGCCGGCCGCCGCGCGGATCGCCGCCAGCACTTGCGCGCGCGAGCGCGGATAGCCGTCCCAGGTGTCGGCCGAGAGCGGGAACGGGAAGCGCGTCAGTTTCAGCAGCTGCGTGACGCCTGGACTTAAACGCTCCAGCGCCGCGGCGAGCTGCGGCGGCGTCGCCGAGAGATCGGGCGCCGCGACCGGCGCCATGATCACTTGGTTGCCGATGACCTGCCAAACCGCGTTTGCGCGCCGTGACTCAGCCAGCTCTTCGCCAAGCCAGCGCTGCTGCGCTTCGCCGAGCAAAACGCGATCGTCAGCGTTGAGCGCGGCGTCGAGCGCCTCCACATTCGGCGCCAGGAAAAAACCCGCCGGCAAGTTTGGAACAGCGGCAATCATGCCTTGTGCGCGCCGCCAATCCAGCACCGGGCGCAACTCGCCGTCGACGTCCTCATAGATCGCAGGCAGTCGCTGCATCTCCGGCGTATCCGCTTCGGCTTCGCGCAGCGCGACCGGCGCTTGTGGGTTGGCCATATTCCAACGCTGCGTAGCGATGGGCAGATCGGTCACGTAATCGAGCGGTTGCGTGCGCGAGAGCAGGCGCGTCTCCAACATGATCAATGTGAACAAATCGCCGAACTGATAGGAGCGGTTGATCGCTTCGAACGCGCGGCCAGCCTGCGGCTCACGGATCGGCATCCATTCGTAATAAGCCTGCAGCGCGGCGCGCTTGCGGTCGGCCCATTCGCCTTCGTTCGGCTGATGATTCTCGGCCCCCGTGGCGAAGCTGTCGTTGGCGACTTCGTGATCGTCCCACACCACGATCCACGGCGCGATCGCGTGCGCGGCCTGCAATTCGGCTTCGCGTTTGTACTGCGCGTGGCGCTGGCGGTAGTCGGACAGCCGCACACACTCCACGTCCGGCGCCGGCACCCGGCCAAGCTGAACCGCGACATCGCCGCCGTAACCGGCGAGCCCATATTCGTAGATATAATCGCCAAGATTCACGACGAGGTCGACATCGTCGCGGCGCGCGAGCGCTTCATAAGCATTGAAGAAGCCATGCGGGTAGGAAGCGCACGAAACGACCGCGAGCTTCAGTTGCTCCAGCCGCCCGCGCGGCAGCGTGCGGGTCTTGCCGACGGCGCTCTGCGCATCGCCTGCGCGGAAGCCGTAGAAATACGGCGCCCCGGCGCGCAAACCCGAGACGTCCGCCTTCACGGTGTAGTCGCGCGCCTCGTTCGTGTTGACGACGCCGGTTTTGACCACATCGGAAAGTTCGCGGTTGCGCGCCACGATCCAGCGCACAGGCACAGGCCCCGCGCTGTCGGGCGTCACGCGGGTCCAGATCACGACGCGGTCGTGGCGCGGATCGCCGGAAGCGACGCCGTGATTAAATGCGACAGCGCCCTCGTACGGCGGCGTCTCTATGTTTTGCCCGCACGCCGCGACCGCACCCGTCGTTGCGATCAGCGCGCCGCGCCGCGTCCAGCCCTGTTCAGTCATTGCTTTGCTCGTCGTTGGTTCGCACGCGCGCGCGTACGGGATGATGGTCGGTGTGTTCGAAGCCGAGATCGACGCCGGCGACGCTCTCGATCACGACGTTAGGCGAAACGATGAGGCCGTCGATGGTAGTGACATAATTTTCCCCCGGCACATATGGCTGGTGGTTAGTGCGCACGCTGGGTACGACGGCGTCCGCGCCCAAGCGCCAGTGCTCCGGCAGCACGTCACGCGGGAACGGGAACAACCAAAACAAATATTCCTCGCTGGTGGTGTGCGGGAACGCGGTTTCCGTAATCTGAAAATTCCAGTCGCCGGCCAACACGACGTACTGGCCGCGTTCGTATTCGTTCTGCGCCCACGCCATCAGTTCGCGCAATTGCCGTGTGCGTACGGCGGCGTCAGGATCGAAGGCGGCAAGATGAACGCTAGCGACGGTCCACCCCGCGCCGTCACGGCCTTCGATCGGAATACGCGCGACGACGGAGGCGTAACGCCGCTTGACGCCAAAAATCGCAGTGTCCTCAGCCGGCAGCGGCACGACATCGGCGCTCTCGACCGCGTAGGTCGAATAGATCGCTTGCCCATGGCGCATGTGCAGCGGCCAGGGCATCAGCCGGGTTTCGAAGTCCGCGAAGAACACCTGATTGCGCGCCGCCAGCGCGTCATCGAGCCGGTCACGCAGATTGACCCAGTAATTGACCGGCCCGGCTTCGGCCACCTCCTGAAGAACGATAACCCCCGATGCATCGCGCGCCACCAGTTCACCGATTGCGTCGACATTGGCGCGCACGGCCGCGCGCGAGGGCGGAAACATGTGTGCGCCGCCATCGGAGATGAAATCGCTATCCTTGCCGAGCCCGCCGTAACCCAGATTCCAAACGAGGATGGCGAGCGTCGTGCCGGCGCGCGCACTGGACGCGGCGCTATTGCTGTACACGTCGCCGCGCGAAGCCACGGCGTTGCCATTCAGCGTGAAGTACGCGCCGGCCCACGCCGCCAGCGCAATGGCGACAATTCCTGCGCCGACCAGTATTCGCCGCATCGCGCTTCTCCCCCGGCGCACTATGGCCCCTGGCCTCGCGCGCGCAAGCCGGTAAGGAAGACGCGATGTCGCTTGAGGACGAAGACGCCGAGGCGGGCGAGACGCGCGCCGCAATCGCCCCTAGGGAAGGTGCGGGCGAGCGCGTGGATGCGTGGCTGGCGAAGTTGTGGCCGGACTTGTCGCGCTCGCGCGTCCAGGGCTTGATCGGCGCCGGCAAACTCACCGCCGACGGCGCGCCGGTGACGCACGCAAAGGACAAGCCGAAGCCCGGCGCACGCTATCAACTCATATTGCCGCCGCCGGAACCCGCCGCGCCGCAACCGGAAGCGCTGCCGCTCGACATTGCCTACGAGGACGAACATCTGATCGTCGTGAACAAGGCCTCCGGCATGGCGATGCATCCGGCCCCCGGCTCGATGCGCGGCACCCTCGTCAACGCGCTGTTGGCGCATTGCGGAGACTCTCTTTCCGGCATTGGCGGGGTCGCGCGGCCCGGCATCGTGCATCGCATTGATAAGGACACGACCGGGCTCGTCGTGGTCGCCAAGCACGATGCGGCGCACACGGGGTTAGCAAAACTGTTCGCCAAACACGATCTGGAGCGTGTGTATTACGCAGCCACGCGCGGCGCACCGAAAGAGCGCGCGGCGCGGATCGAGAACCGGCTGGTGCGATCGAGCGAGGACCGGCGCAAGTACGTGGTCACACGCGACGCCAACACCGAGGCGGGCAAGATCGCCATCACCCAATACTGGACGATCGAAAGTTACGGCCAACAGGCTGGCGCTTCGGCCGGACGGCCTGCCGCGGCCTTACTCGAATGCCGGCTGCATACCGGCCGCACGCATCAAATCCGCGCCCATCTCGCGCATCTCGGCGCGCCATTGATCGGCGATCCGCTCTACGGCAAGCAGCGCGCCTTCAAGGCCGAGGGTCCGAACGCGGAGGCAGCCGCCGCCGCGGTGGCCGCTTTCTCGCGCCAGGCGCTGCACGCCGCGGTGCTCGGCTTCAAACATCCGGTAACCGGCGCCGAGCTGCGTTTCGAGAGCGCGCTGCCTGAGGATTTGGCGGCTCTGCTTACAGTGCTGCGCCAACTCTAGGTTCCCGCACGGAACCTGTAATTCGCGTCTCCCAAGCTTGTGCGAATTCTCTTATGCAGACGCCTTCGCGGTTCTTGCTGGGCGGTAGGATTCACGATGCAGACGTTTGACGACGTAAAGCGGGTGCTGGCTTCTGTTGCAGCGTTAGCGCTGTTCGCGCTGAACGACGTGCGCATGTTCCACAGCTTGCCGCGCACGCCCGATCCGGGCAACGGCCAGACCCACGCGCTCGGCCTGCAGCTGATGGACGCCGCGCAGACCCTCTATGCCAGCGGCTTCGACATCGCGCTGCGCTGGGGCCTGATGGGACTCATCCTGATCGCCTGCGCTTGGGCGGTGGCGGAGACGTTGCAGCCCGCCCGCGCTGGTGGATCCGCCAAGAAGCGCTAGCCCGCCGCGCCCCAACACCTATGGGGCCGTTCCGAATCAGTTCTGGGGCTTAGAACCAGGTATTGATTTCGTTTCGCTTGCCGAATCCTATCGTTCCCTGTATGTTCCAATCTCAGACTGGGCTTGGAGTGGACACGGGCAAGCCTTGAACGGCTCCCTATATTAGGGGCTGCCGCGGCAACCGGGCGGCTCGCTCCTGCGTAGGAGAAAGACCCGGAAACGCCGAAGGCAGAGAGGGGTTCAGACACAAGATGGCATCAACCGCGCTCACACTCGCGCTGTCTCCTGAGCAGGGACTGCAACGGTATCTCTCCGAGATCCGCAAGTTTCCCATGCTCGCCAAGGAAGAGGAATTCATGCTGGCCAAGCGCTGGCAGGAACACGGCGACACCGAGAGCGCGCATAAGCTCGTGACCTCGCACCTGCGCCTGGTGGCCAAGATCGCGATGGGCTATCGCGGTTAC
>CALBSY010000411.1 GCA_937967725.1 uncultured Alphaproteobacteria bacterium
AACCAAGCGCATGCTCAAGGATATCGAGGCCGGCGCGGTTTCTGGGCTCATCTTCTCAAAGCTCGCCCGGCTCGCCCGAAACACGAAGGAGCTTCTCGATTTCGCTGAGCGCTTCCGCGAGCACGACGCCGACCTCATCTCCCTCCAGGAGTCGATCGACACGTCATCCCCGGCCGGCCGCCTTTTTTACACGATGATCGCCGCGATGGCGCAGTGGGAGCGCGAGGAGATCGCGGAGCGCGTCGCCGCTTCCGTGCCTATCCGCGCCAAGCTCGGCAAGAATGTCGGCGGCCAAGCAAGCTTCGGGTATCGCTGGCAAGATGGGCAGCTTGTGCCCGACCCCGAGGAAGCGCCGGTTCGCAAACTCCTTTACGACCTATTCCTCGAACACCGCCGGAAGCGAACGGTCGCGAAGATCCTCAACGAGCGTGGCTACCGGACGCGCTCAGGGGCGAAGTGGAGCGACACCACCGTCACCCGCCTCCTTCGCGACCCCACTGCCAAAGGCCTCCACCGCGCCAATTACACGCGCTCGCAAGGCCGGGGGAAACGGGCCGTCCTCAAGGCCGAAACCGAATGGGTCCTGCGCGACGTGCCGGCGATCGTCTCGAAGGAGAAGTGGGACGCGGCGCAGGCCCTTCTCAACAGTCAGCGAGAGGGCTGGACGCGCGGCCGGCCGGCAGAGCGCTTGTTCGGCGGCCTTCTTCGCTGCGAGTGCGGCAAGAAGATGTACATGAAGCCGCCCTCCCCGAAGTACGTCTGCCGGAGCTGCGGCCGACGCATCGCAGCCGACGACCTCGAAGAAATCTTCCGGAGCGAACTCCATAGCTTCTTCCTCTCTGATGAGGAGATTCGGTCCTTCCTCGAAAAGGAGGATGCGGACATCGCAGGGAAGGAGGAGCAAATCCGCATCCTCGAAGCCGAACGCCGCAAGTGCGTTTCCGAAGCCGAGAAACTCTATCTCGCATTCACAAACGACGATCTGCCGGCGCGAAGCTTCGGCGAGCTGCACGGCCGATTGACCGAGCGCGAGGTCGCGATCGGCGACGAAGTCGCAAAGCTCCGTGCCGAAATCGACGTGCATCGGATCAACCTTCTCTCGCGGGAGGAAGTCGTCTCAGGCGCTCGGGACCTCTACAGCCGCTGGGGCTCGCTCTCCTTTGAGGAGAAACGCGCGATCGTCGAGACGATCGTGGAAGAGATCATCATCGGAGAGACGATCGAAATTAACCTCGCCTACATTCCTGGGAATGCGGCGAACAATGCAACGCATCAACAGGGATTCATCGCCGCGACCAGCAAGATGCGTGCGGGATAAGTGACGTGATGGTTGGCGCGCGCGATCAGCACCTGACCGCTCTCGAGCGGCTGCCGCAGCGCGTCCAGCGCTTGTTGCGAAAACTCGGGCAACTCATCGAGAAACAGCACGCCCTGGTGGGCGAGCGAGATTTCGCCTGGCTTGGCGCGCAGGCCGCCGCCAACGAGCGCTGCCATGGACGCCGAATGATGCGGCGCGCGGAACGGGCGCGTTCGCGTCAGGCGCCCGCGTTCCAGCAATCCCGCCACCGAATGCAGCATCGATACTTCGAGCAATTCCTCGCTCGACAACGGCGGCAAGAGGCCGGGCAAACGCTGCGCCAACATCGATTTCCCGGCGCCCGGCGGACCAACGAAGAGGATGTTATGCGCGCCCGCGGCGGCAATCTCCAACGCGCGCTTGGCCTGTTCCTGCCCGCGCACATCGCGCAAATCGGGCGCGCCGGCGCCGCTGACGAGATCCCCGCGCTCAGGCGGCTTGAGTACAGCGCCGCCGCGGAAATGATTCACAAGCGCAAGCAACGACGGAGCGGCAATCACTTCACCGCCCGCCCACGCCGCTTCCGCTCCGCACGCTTCCGGACAAACAAATCCCGCGTTCATGCCGTGCGCAGCCATCGCCGCAGGCAACGCGCCAGGCGCGGGTGCGAGCGCGCCGTCCAAACCCAACTCGCCGAAACACACAACGCCGTCGAGCGCGTCGTGCGGCAGCGCGCCGATAGCCGCCATCATGGCCAGCGCGATCGGCAAATCGTAATGGGTCCCCTCTTTGGGCAGATCGGCTGGCGCCAAGTTGACGATCAATCGCCCCGCCGGAATGGCAAGGCCGATTGAGGCGAACGCGGCGCGCACGCGCTCGCGACTCTCCGTGATGGCCTTATCGCCGAGGCCGACAATAACGATGCCGGGTTGCCCGCCCGCGAGCTGGACCTGGACCTCGACGCGGCGCGCCTCAAGCCCGGCGAACGCGACCGTCGCTACATTGGCGCATGTCTGCATCGTGCCCCGCCTTTATCCACAGACCGGGCTTGAGATCGTACATGAATAGAACAAACACGCAACAAAAATCGAACGCTTGTGCGCCGCGCGCGAGTTCGACGCGAAATTACTCCCAGCCGGGCGCTCTCGCCACCGAATTTGAGGTGCGGACGACGATTTTAATGCGGCGCGCCGGCCCAAGCCTGCTCCGCAGGCGGCGCTTCGGGTTCGCCCCGGTATTCGTGGCCGGTTGGCGCCTGCGCGTAATACGGTTGAGGCGGCTGGCGCACTTGCATGAACGACACCACACGCCGCACGCCTCCGACGACGCTGGCGATCTCGGCTGCGCGGCGCAATTCGTGATCGCTGCGTGCGGTGCCCATCAAATAGACGTTGCCGTGGAAGGTCTCGATGTTGACGTTGATGGCGTGCACCGCCGGGCTTGCCGTTAGACGCGCGCGGATCTGCGCAGTGATGAACTCGTCTTGCGCACTGCGCACAAAGCCCGAGCGAGGACCGACAAAAAGCTCGTTGTAAACGGTGTCGACCGTGGCGACGCTCCGCGCGATAGTCTCCGCGGCCTGCCGATGCTCAGCGGTCGGAGCCGCGCCGGAGAGCAGCAGATTGCCATTGGCGACTTCGACGTCGACTTCGGCAAACGCGGCGCGGTCGGCCGCCAACAGCCGCATTTTCACTTGGTTGGACGCCGCCGCATCGTCGATGCCCTCGCCGATGGTGCGGTCCTGCGCGGCATAAACGCCGACGCTCGCCGCTGCGCCTACAGCGGCGGTAACGCAGCCGCTGGCGCCGGCGCACGCCGCGACAAGAGCGAGAATAGCGATAAATCCACGCATTTGGCAGCCAGTGTGCCGCCGTATCGTTTCGGCTCGCTTAATTGCGGCTAGGCAATTCGCTCGGCATACCAGGCGCCGCGTTCATGTCTTGGCAACATACCTGAACCGACGACGATCAGATCGTAACGAATTGGCGCCGCGGTGAGCCGCCAACGCCCGGCCAGCACCGAAGCAGCGCGCGCGATGCGCTGCTGTGCTGTTGGCGTCAAGGCGTAGGCGCCAGCATCATACGTGTTGCGCGCCTTCACCTCGACAATGACAAGAACACCGCGCTTCCATGCCGCCACATCGACCTCGCCGTAGGGCGTGCGCAGGCGGTGACCAAGAATGCGATAGCCTTTGGACATCAGAAAACAGATCGCGACCCATTCGGCGAAGCGGCCGCGACGCTCGGCGCGCTGGCGCGTCACGCGCGATCCTTCAGTAATAGCGCGCGCGCATAAGCGCGCTTGCGTGGCACGCCTAGGGACTCCGCGGCGCTCGCCGCAGCCTCCTTCACGCCGCGCGGCAAAGTGCTAAGCAAGAAGGCGTCGAGCGCCTCGTCGCTGACCTCGGCCGATGGCGGCGGGGGAGCGACGATGACAACGATCTCGCCTTTCGGCGCGCCAGCACTTGCGTAGTGCGCGGCCAACGCGCTCAGATCGCCGCGCCGGGTCTCCTCGAACAATTTGGTGAGTTCGCGCGCGACCGCCGCCGGACGCGGGCCTAATTGCTCAGCCATATTAGCGAGCGAATCCGCCAAGCGTGGACCAGACTCGAACAGCACCAGCGTGGCGTCGAGTTCGGCAAGCTCCGCCAACGCGCTGCGACGCGCGCCTTGTTTGGGCGGCAGAAAGCCCGCGAACAGAAACCGATCTGTCGGCAGCCCGGAGCTCACGAGCCCCGCCAGCAGCGCAGACGCGCCGGGAACCGGAAATACGTGATGCCCCGCTTCGAGCACAGCACGCGCCAGCTTGTAGCCGGGATCGGAAATCAATGGCGTGCCCGCGTCAGAGACAAGCGCCACGCTGTCTCCCGCCGCCAGCGCCTGTAATATCTCCTGGCGCGCGGCCTTGGCGTTGTGCTCGTGATAGGCCTTGAGGCGCGGCTTCAAATCGTAGGCGTCCAGCAACTTGCGGGCGACGCGCGTATCCTCGGCGTAAACGCTATCAGCGGCAGCCAAAATATCCAACGCGCGCAATGTGATGTCGCGCAAATTGCCGATCGGCGTGGAGACCACATAAAGGCCCGCTTCCAAAGGTGGACTGGGCTTGCGGGCGCCGATACGGTCCGGCGCGGAATCTTTGGGGTTGCTCATGGCCTTCGGCAAATCATCGTCGCGGACGCTTCCCACGCCAAGCCTGAAGACGGGCGCGGCGATCAGTCTGGCCGCCTTCATGGCGGCCTGCGCCACCGCGCCGGCGCCGGCCCCGCCCTCGACGACGCCGACTTTGCCCCCTCCACCGCCGGAAGCACAGGTGCAAACCCGCGACGGCGTGACGCCGCCCTTCATGCGCGGGCGTCAGATCGTGCGCGTAGGCTTGTTGCTTCCTTTTTCATTGCGGCCGCAGGATGCGGCAGCGCTCTATAACGCCGCCGAACTGGCGCTGTTCGATCACGGCAACCAAAACACGCTGATCATCCCGCGCGATGCAGGCTCGGATGAAGCCTCCGCCAACGCCGCCGCGCGCGCGCTGCTCAGCGACGGCGCCGATATCATCATCGGCCCCGTGTTGCGCGAGGGTGTCGCCGGCGCGGCGAACCCTGCGCAGCCACAGCGTATTCCCGTGATTGGGTTTTCATCGGACCG
>CALBSY010000412.1 GCA_937967725.1 uncultured Alphaproteobacteria bacterium
TTCTCTGCCTCCCCTCCCCTACAGGGGGAGGGGAAGTGTTCGCGGTATCAATCGAAGATTTCAGTCGCGACATTCGTTAGCGGCCTTGTGCATCCGTGCTGCGCGCGGCGTGCATCTGAGGGAGGGAGGAGAAGCCATGCAAGCCAAATCTATGCTGGCCGCGCTGGCGGCCTTGACGCTGGCGGCTGCGTGCGTGACCGCGCCGGCCGACGCGCAAACGCCCGCCCCTGCCGAAGACGCACGCGCGCAGGTAATGGTGCTCGGCGTCTATCACTTCCGCGCCGGCGGCAGCGATTACATCGAGAACCGCGTTGACGATCATCTCTCGTCGCGGCGCCAAGCGGAAATCGCCGACGTGCTGGATCGGCTTGAGCGCTTTCAGCCGACGAAGATCATTGTCGAGCTTGAGCCTGAGCATGAAGCGGCGTTCAACGCGCGCTACCGGCGCTATCTCGCGGGCGAGGCCGAGCTTGGCGTCAACGAGCGCGATCAACTCGGCATGGCCTTGGCGCGCAGGCTGGGGCACGAGAGCCTCTACGCCGCCGACTTTAGCACCGGCATGGACTTTGACGCGATGATGGGTGCAGCGCGCGCCGCCGGGCAAGATCATTTGCTGGGCCGGTTCGAGCCGGCAATCGCCGCGGTGGAAGCTGAACAAGCCGAAGCGGCGTCGATCACGGTGCGCGAACGCTTGGCGCGGATGAACACGCCGGAAGCGCAAGCGCCGCACGACATCTACATGACGCTGGCGCAAATGGGCACGCGCGAGAATCCAGTCGGCGCGCGCGAGATGACCAATTGGTGGGGGCGCAACATGACGATCTTTGCGCAGATCGCGCAGGTGAGCGAACCGGGAGACCGCATTCTGGTGATCTACGGGCAAGGACACAAATTCCTGCTCGACCAATTTTTTGCGCAGGCGCGCGAGTTCGAGCTGGTTGATCCCGTGCCCTACTTGCGCTGACGCCCGGCTCATGCGCCGCCGATCACTTCGCGGCCAATGAGGAAGCGCCGCACTTCGTTGGTGCCGGCGCCGATGTCGTAGAGCTTAGCGTCGCGGAGGAAGCGCTCAACGGGGAAGTCCTTGGTGTAGCCGGCGCCGCCGAGCGCCTGGATCGCTTCGAGACTGACGCGGACCGCGTTCTCGGACGCGAACATGATGGCGCCGGCCGCGTCGTGGCGCGTGGTCTTGCCCGCATCGCACGCCTTGGCGACGGCGTAGACGTAGGCGCGCGAGGCGTTGAGCGCGACGATCATGTCGGCGACCTTGGCCTGCATCAACTGGAACGAGCCGATCGGGCGGCCGAATTGTTTGCGCTCGCGCACGTACGGCAGCACGATATCGAGGCACGCTTGCATGATGCCGAGCGGCCCGGCGGCGAGCACGGCGCGCTCATAATCGAGGCCGCTCATCAACACGGCGACGCCGCGATTGAGCCCGCCCATCACGTTCTCTTCCGGCACTTCGCAGTCCTCGAACACGAGCTCGCCAGTGTCGGAGCCACGCATGCCCATCTTGTCGAGCTTCTGGCCGGTGCTGAACCCTTTCATGCCGCGCTCGATGATGAAGGCGGTGATGCCGCCGGAGCCGGCGCTAGGCTCAGTCTTGGCGTAAACGACGAGCGTCTCAGCTTCGGGCGCGTTGGTGATCCAGAATTTCGTGCCGTTCAGCACGTAGCGATCGCCTTTCTTCTCGGCGCGCAGCTTCATGCCGACAACGTCAGAGCCCGCGCCCGCTTCGCTCATCGCCAGCGAGCCGATGTGTTCACCGCTGATCAGCTTGGGCAGATATTTCTGCTTCTGCTCCTTCGTGGCCCAGCGGCGGAGCTGGTTGATGCAGAGATTGGAGTGCGCGCCGTATGAGAGGCCGATCGAGGCGCTGGCGCGACTCACCTCCTCCATCGCCACGACGTGCTCGAGGTAGCCCAAGCCCAAGCCGCCATCCTCTTCCGCGACGGTGATGCCGTGCAGACCAAGCTCGCCCATCTCTGGCCAAAGCTCGCGCGGGAAGTGGTTCCTCTCGTCGATCTCGACCGCCATCGGCGCAATGCGGTCGGCGGCGTAACGGCGCGTGGTGTCGCGGATGGCGTCGGCGGTTTCGCCGAGCTGGAAATCGAGCTGATAGGAGTCAGACATGGGCGGCTCCGTTTCCGACCGCCGGCTTCCAGCCGGCAAACGGTGTACGCAAACGCCCATCAGTCAGACGCCCGAAACGCCGAATGCCGGCTCGAAGCCGGCGATCCGAAGCTTTGTAATTGATTTGGCTTGCCAATAGAAATTGAAGCTGGCGAACAAGACTGATAGTCATGGTCTATGGATCGCTATCTGCTGCGCTACTTTCTGGCCGTGGCTGAACTCGGCTCGTTCTCGAAGGCGGCGGCGCGCGTGAGCGTGACGCAACCGACGCTTTCGGTCGGCATCGCCAAGCTGGAGCGGGAAGTCGGCGCGCGGCTGTTCGAGCGCACGACGCGCCGGGTTTCGTTAACGCCGGCTGGCAGCAAGTTTCTCGGCCACGCCCGGCGCATCACGCAGGAATACGAGGCCGCGCTGCGCGAAGTGGCCGAAGCGCCGCGAGTGAAGCGCGTGCGCGCGGGCGTGCTCTCCACCATCGCCGCGCGCGACCTCGAGCGCATCGTCGCGCATCATGCCAAGCACGGCGGCGGCGAGGCGTTGGAGCTGCTGGATTCCAACGAGCGTGACATCGCCAATCGACTCTCCGACGGGCGGCTCGATTACGCCGTCACCATCCTCAGGCCCGGCCTCGAGAGCTTCGCGCAGGAGACGCTGCGCGGCGAAGACTATGTGTTGTTCGTCGCCGCCGACCACCAGCTGTCGGGGGTCGAGCGCATCGACGGCGCCGAACTGGCGGGCGAGACGATGATCGTGCGCCGCCAATGCGAGGGCCTGCCGGAGATCTCCCGCTACTTCACCAACCGCGCCGTGCGCCCGTCCTTTAGCCTGCGCACGCTCTCCGACGACCGAGCAATGAGCATGGTCGCGGCTGGACTCGGCGTGACGGTGGCGCCGGCGAGCTTCAAGCGCGCCGGCGTGGCGGCGGTGAAACTCGCTGGCTTCACGCTCAGCCGTGATGTGGGGCTGGTGTTTTCCGATCGCGTTCGTGGGCGCGAAGGCCCGTTCGTGGATGCGGTACGCGCGACCTACGGCCGGCAATCCGCCGCAAAACAAGGTAAACGCTAACCACGCGCGTTGTGGCGAGTTCCCGGAAATGTTACGGTAAAGGAACGTCGGGTCTCGTCAGGGTGTTTTAGGGTCATGGCGCCTCCAGCTCGTCCCGTTTGGACTGGGCAAATCCGGCTCGCGCTCGTCGCTTTGCCGGTAAAGCTCTATTCCGCGCTCGATGCGCGGGAGAAGATTTCGTTCAACCAGATTCATGAGCCGTCGAAGCAGCGCATTCGCTATGAGAAGGTGGCGCCTGGCGTCGGCCCCGTGGACAAGGATGAAATCGTCAAGGGCTACGAGTACTCGAAAGGCCGCTACGTCCTTTTCTCTGACGAGGAATTCGAAGCGCTGAAGATCGAGTCGAAGAAGACGCTCGACATGATTCAGTTCGCGCCGGCCGATACCATCGACGCAATGTATTTCGACAAGCCTTACTACGCCCTACCGGACGGCAAGTTGGCCGATGAGCCCTATCGTGTCGTGCGCGACGCCTTGCGCAAGACAAAGACCGTGGGTCTAGGGCAGATCACCATGCGCGGGCGCTCGTACGTCGCCGCCGTGAAGCCGCATGAGGACGGCATCGTCGTGGAGACGCTGCACTACGGCGAAGAATTACGCAGCGCCAAGGCATTCTTCGATGAGATTCCGAGCGGCAAGCTTGATCCCGACCTCGTGGACCTGGCGCAAGAACTGATCACCCGCAAGAAAGCGCCGTTCGATCCCTCCAAGTTCGAGGATGAGTACGCCAAGGCGGTGGAGCGTCTGGTGCAGAAGAAGATCGAACGCCACGGCGAGCTAGTGCTGGAAGACCAGGAGGAGCCTTCGCCGGATTACGGCGACAATGTCGTTTCGCTTGTAGACGCTCTGAAAAAGTCGCTGGCCAAGAAATCGCCGAAGGCCGCTGACGACGAGGAAGACGCCAAGCCAGCGCCGAAGCGGCGGGCCGCCGCTGAACGCAGCAAGGCGCCGCGCGCCAAAGCGCCGGCCAAGAAGCGCGCGAAGAAATGAAACGGCCCGCCAAAAGCGGGTCCAAGAAAAACGGCAGGTCGGACACGGTCGGCGATCTCGCCGAATACAACCGCAAACGCGACTTTAAGAAGACCAACGAGCCCGCACCCGGCAAGCTGAAGGACGCTGGCGGCATGTTCGTCGTGCAAAAGCACGCGGCGACGCGGCTGCACTACG
>CALBSY010000413.1 GCA_937967725.1 uncultured Alphaproteobacteria bacterium
CCTGCGCCGAGCGGCATTCGAGGACTTCGAAACGGTTGCTGGGCGCAAGCAGCGCATGCGACGGTTCGTCCAGCCGGTGGTTGGCGCGGCCGATGCGTTGGACAAGCCGCGCGCAGCCTTTCGGCGCACCGATTTGGATAACCAGATCTACGTCGCCCCAGTCGATGCCGAGATCGAGCGTGGATGTACACACGACCGCACGCAATTCTCCGCGCGCCATCGCCGCTTCGACCTTGCGCCGCTGGCCGACGTCGAGCGAGCCATGGTGTAGTGCAATCGGCAACCCCGCTTCGTTGACGCGCCACAGCTCCTGGAACGTCATCTCGGCCTGTGCGCGCGTGTTGACAAAAACCAGAGCCAGTTTCGCGCGCTCAATCGCGGCGTAGACGTCCGGAATCGCATGGCGCGCGGTGTGGCCCGCCCACGGAATGATCGCGTCGGAGTCGAGGACATCCACGACCGGCGCCGCACCCGGCGGCGCGCGGACAATGATTTCCCTGCCCCCTTGTGGGGCAACGGGGGCGGCTTCACCGGAAAGACCACCGCCGTCACCCCCCTCCCTACCCTCCGCCACAAGGGGAGAGGGAGTTCCAACCAACCACCGCACCAGCGCTTCTTCATCCGCCACCGTTGCAGAGAGTCCGATACGCCGATGTGTGGGCGCCCAGCTGCGCAGACGTGCGAGCGCCAGCGCCAGAAGATCGCCGCGTTTGGTCGGCGCCAGCGCGTGGATTTCATCGATCACCACCGCCCGCAAGTCTTCAAAGAAAACGCGCGCATGTTCCGAAGCAATCAAAAGGCAAACTTGCTCGGGCGTGGTCAACAGCATGTCAGGCGGATGTGCGCGCTGGCGCGTGCGCTTGTGCGGCGGCGTATCGCCGGTGCGGGTCTCTAAGCGGACGCCGAGCTTCATCTCTCGCACTGGCGCTTCGAGATTCCGCGCAACGTCGGTTGTCAGCGCTTTCAGCGGCGAGATGTAAAGCGTGTGCAGCCGGTGCGGGCGGCGCGGCCCCTCGTCCGCCATCGGCGCAAGTTCGATCAGACTGGGCAGAAAACCCGCCAACGTCTTGCCCGCCCCGGTGGGCGCGATCAGCAACGTCGATTGTCCCGTCTGGGCGCGGCGTACGAGCTCCATCTGGTGCGCGCGCGGGCGCCAGCCGCGGCCGGCGAACCAGTCCGCGAACGGTGCGGGAAGTGCGCTGTCGCCGGCATCCATGTTAGAAAACTACCCAACCTCGACGCGCTCGGCGACGCTATGCCATGGCGCCGCCGCAATCGGACATAAGGTCCCCGGCCATGTTTCGCACCGTCCGTCTGATCCTCTTTGCAGCGCTCACCGGTATCGCCGCACTGGCCTATGCCCAGACCGCGCCAACCCTGTTGATGCAAGCCGTCTCGGCCACCGAGGCCGCGAAGACCGATTATGCGTTCGACTTTGAATTGGAGACATCCAAGCAAAACTGGCGCGCGCGTTTTGAGCCCGGCGCCAGCCCGCGACTGCGCCTCATCGAGCCCCGCCGCGACGATCTGGAGAACGATCAGCGCCGCGCCTTCGACCGTATGGCCGAGCAAATGGAGGGCGTCTCCTGGTGCGCCAGCGAAGGCTTGGGCCGCGCCGGCGACATCCGCCTCGTGCGTGAAGACGAGACGAGCGCCGTCTACTCATTCCAGCCGAATGCCGAGAGCGTGCGCGGCGAACAGGCGCGGCGTTTCGCCGACCGGTTGCGCGGCGAGGCGACCGTAAGCAAAGCCACGCCGGACGTAACGCGCATCCGCATTTACACGCCGCGCTCGTTCAGCCCGATGCTCATGGTGCGCGTGGACGAACTGAATGTGGTCATTACCTGCGCGGCGGCGCCGAACGGACGCCGGTACGCAGCCCACACGGTAACCACGGTGCGCGGCTCCGCGCTGGGTCAGGATTTCAACGAACGTTCGGTGCAGCGCGCGCGCAATCTCAGCGCGCCGTGATGCCGAAGCGTTACCAGCATCTCCGCGCCGACCGCGTCCTCGCCACACTAGACAAGCTGCACGCGCGCATCCTGGCGCGCTTCCCCGATGCGGGGCTTGGGCAAGTTTGCGCCGAGCTGATCCAAGCTGCACGCTTCAGCGCCCGTGACGCCGCCAAGCTGGCGCGGCCCTCCTATTACTGGCGCGGCATTTCACTGCTGCTGATCGTTAGCGGCATTGCCGCACAAGTCGCCGCCTTCAAGTTTTTGCGCGTCGACAACACAGGTTGGAGCGCGCCCGAGTTGGTGCAAGGTCTGGAAGCAGCCGTAAACCTGCTCATTTTGTTCGGCGGCGCAATCTGGTTCACGATGACGCTGGAGGAGCGTTTCAAGCGCCGTCGCGCCCTCGACGCGTTGCATCGCCTGCGCTCGCTGGCGCACGTGATCGACATGCATCAGCTGACAAAGGACCCAACCGTCGTACTCGACCCGCACAAAACAGCCGTGTCGCCGGAGCGCGGCATGAGCGAGTTCGAACTCACACGCTATCTGGATTATTGCTCGGAAATGCTGGCGCTGATTGGCAAGCTTGCCGCGCTTTACGGCGAGCGTATGCGCGACACGGTCGTGATCGAGGCGGTGAACGACATCGAAAACCTGACGACCGGTCTCGGCCGTAAGATCTGGCAGAAGATCACGATCATCGGCGCTTTAGAGGAGCGGCGCGCGTAGCGCTGACTCAGCCGCCCTTCAGCGCCGCGCCAGTCTCGCGCGCAATTCGGCGTAGCGCCGCCTCCGCAGCCGGCGCGGCCGAAGGGAACGCCACGAATCCGTGCGGCAGGCTGTCGAAGCGTGTGTAGGCGACCTTCACATCCGCCTCCTCCAGCCGCTTGGCGTATTGCTCGCCTTGGTCCAGCAGCATGTCGAAGCCAGCAGTATAAACCAGCGCCGGCGCGAGGCCGCGTACATCCTCCACTCGTCCCGGCGAAAGCCGCAGGTCGCTCGGATCGGCGTCCGCAGGCAGGTAGTGCTTGAGAAAAAAGTCGACCGTCTCCGCGGTAAGGGGAAACGCGTCGGCGAACTCGTGCATCGAAGGTGTGTCGCTCACCATGTCGAGCGCGGGATAGATCAGCAGCTGCAGCACCGGCGGCTTGGCGTTCTTTTGCGACTGCGCGATCACCGCCGCGAAATTGCCGCCCATCGAGTCGCCGCCCACGGCCGCCTTGCCCACCGGCGCGCCATAGCGCGCGGCATTGTCGACCGCCCATAGATACGCCGCCGTCGCATCTTCGAGCCCGGTCGGAAACTTGTGTTCGGGGGCCAGCCGGTACTCGACCGAAAGCACCGGCGCGCCAGCCTCCCGCGCAATCAGCGCGCATAAGCGATCGCACGTCTCCAGCGAACCCACGACGCCGCCGCCAAAGTGGAAGTAAACCAGCATCGCCGCCGAATTATCGCGCACCGTCGGCAGGTAGAGCCGGCACGGCACCGAATGACTGCGGCCGGTGACGTAGACTTTTTCCTTACGCACTCTACCTACGCCGCCGCCGCCAAAGATTTCGCTCATGGCCTCGGTCTGCTCACGCAAGCGCTCGGGGCTCTGCTGATTCCATGGGATGGCGCGTTGCCGCGCTTGCGCCTCAAGAAACTGCAGCCGCGGATCGAGGGTCATGCCGCGCACGGTGCGCGGCTCGCCGCCGGAGGCTTTGATCAGCGCCTCCTGCGAGCGGGACAACACGAGATGAGCAAGCGCCTTGCGCAGCCAGGACAAGCAAACGTCTCCGAACTCAGGCCTTCGGCGCGCCGTCGAGGCCCTTCAAGATAAGGCCTGTCGCGAAATTCGCCGCGGCTTCGATGTCCGGCGGCGAACGGCGCAGCATGGCCGATCCGACCTCCTGCGCGATTCCGATACAAGCGCAAGCCAGATAATCGGCGTCGACCGGGGGCGCGCGTCCGCCGGCGATCGACTCCTCCAGTCCCTGGCGCACTTCCTGATAGACCGCCTTCATCTCCGGGGTATCCAAACGTACGTGTGGGTGCCGCTC
>CALBSY010000414.1 GCA_937967725.1 uncultured Alphaproteobacteria bacterium
CGCCTTGCAGCCGTTCAAGCGCGCCGCTGAGGCTTGCCTCGGAATCGATCAGGAACTGGCCAGATGCGACCACACGCTGACCTTCGCTTAAGCCCTGGCGCACCTCGATCCGGTTGCCGGCGCGGCGGCCGAGTTCGACTTCGGTGGGGATGTAGCGGCCGTTCTCGTCGGCGACGATTACCACCGTACGGCGTCCAGTTTGAATTGCCGCCTCGGCGGGAATGATGAGCGCAGCATCCGAGCCAGGTTCGGCGATCTCGGCGTCGGCCGTCATGCCGGGACGCAATCGTCCATCGCTGTTGGCGAGCGCGATCCGCACCTCGACGGTGCGCGTTGCGGGATCGGCGGCCGGCAGGACGCTCTCAATGCGTCCGGCGAAGCGCTCGCCGGGATAGGCCGTTGTGCGCGCAACGACACGCGCGCCCGGACGCGCTGCGCCCGCGTCTGCCTGTGCCAGCGAAACCACAAGCCAGACCGGCGAGATGCCGTTGATGGAGGCGAGCGGTGCCCCCTGCATCACCGTCATGCCGGCGCGTATGTCGAGCTGGGTGATGTCGCCGTCGATGTGCGCTGTAACCGTCGTGATTGGACGCGCCGCGCCGTCGCGCTCACCGCGCGCCACCAGAGCTTCCGGCATGCCCAGCATCAACAAGCGCCGGCGCGCCGCTGCGGCCAGATCGCCGCCGGCGTTGCGCAACGCCAAATAGTCAGCCTGTGCGGCCGTCCATTCCGGCACGCGGATGTCGACGATCGGCGTTCCCGCCGCGACCACATCGCCGACGGCGCGCCCGTACGAGCGCTCAACGAAGCCGCTCGCACGCGCTTGCACGATAGCCACCTGGCGGTCGTTGAAGGCGATCACGCCCGCCGCCGTCACCGAACGCGCGAGCGGTGCGCGTTCGACGGTCGCCAAGCGAACGCCCAGGTTCTGCGCCACGCTGGCATCGATGCGCACGCCAGCTTGGCCGCCGTCTTCGTCGGCGTAACGCGGCACGAGATCCATATCCATGAACGGCGAGCGGCCCGGCGCATCGAAATGCTGATCCGGAACCATCGGGTCGTACCAATAGAGCGCTTCGCGTTCGCCCGCGCTTTGCCTCGCGCCGGTGTTGCCCTGGTTAGCGCCAAGCCAATAAGCACCGAAACCGATGAGAGCCGCGACTGCGAAAGCGCCAGCAATCGCAAGCCCGGTGCGGAGGCGCTTTTGTTTGAGATGGTCCATCATGGCGCGGTCCGTCCGTATTGCAGCGTGAGCGCCGCGCCCAGAATGGCCAGGCGCTGTTCGAGTTCGAACACATCGAGTTCAGCTTCGAGCGCGTCGCGGCGCGCCAGGATGAGTTGCTCGGCGCTCGCAGCGCCGCTGGCGAACGCGCCGCTCGCCGCCTCCGCGCGCTGGCGCGCCAGCGGCAGGCGCGTGTCGCGCGCGCGCGAAAGATTGGCCAACGTGGCGCGGTGTTCGGCAAGCTGACGCTCAAGTATGGCCGACACCGCTCGCTCGGCGGCGGTGCGTTGGGCCTCGACGCTTTGCGCCTCGGCGCGCCGGGCCTCGATCAGCGGACCCTGCCTGCCGCTCTGAAACAGCGGCAGGCCAATGCGCACCTCGACCGATGCCATATCGGAAAACTGCGGGGCGCGGCGCTGATACATGACCGACCACGACCAGTCGGGCGCGCGTTCGGCGCGCGCGAAGCGCAGATTGGCTGCAGCCATGGTGGTTTCCGCTTCGTACGCCGCCAAGTTTGGATGCGCGTCGAGATTGGCCCGCAATTGCGCTTCATCGATCAGGAACTGCGGCGGGGTTGGTGCAAGTGCGATGTCGGCGTCGCCGATCCAGCGCTGCAATTGCGCGCGCGCGGCCGCTGCTTCCGCGGCGAGGTCGGCGCGTCTGTCGTCAATGCGCGCGGTCTCGATTTCCGCGGCGATCGCGCCGTCGACGCTTCCCGTGCCGCCGGCGAGTCGTCCGCGCGCGGCCACGGCCAGCGCGCGAGCCTCTTCGCTAATGCGATCGATCACCGTAAGGCGCCGTTCGGCGAAATAGAGTGCGATCCAGGCTTCAGCGGCGCCCAGTTGGGCTTCCAGGCGCGCGATGTCGAGCGCGGCGCGGGCGCGGTCCACCTCAGCCGCGGCGATGGCGCGCCGAGCGCGCCGCTCCGCGCCGCTGGGCATGTCCTGCATGATCCCGACGGATTGCATGGTCATGAAGTCGCGATCGAGCCGGTAGGCGTCGGGGCCGTCGGCGGGGACGTTCTGCAGGCCCAGCACCAATTGCGGATCGGGTAGGGCGCCAGCGGGACGCACGGACCGTTCGGCGGCGGTGACGCTTGCCCGCTGCGCGGCGATGCTCGGTCCTTCGACGCGCGCGCGCTCGATCGCGTCGGCGAAACTTAAAGGTTCGGCATGAGCGCCGCCGGTGATGGCGGCAAAGGCAGCGCAGCTCAACAGCCACGCTTTGGTCGCCCGGACGGAGGGCATGGATCGACTCCTGACATGCTGAGACAGGACGCATCACATGCGCGCACGCGCGCACGGCTTGCGTCAGTTCAGAGTCAGATCGCTCGTGGAGGACGGAAGAGGTCCTGCAGCGGCCCGCTTGGCGGCGGGGGCTGGCCCAGTTCCATGTAGGTCGCAGAAATGGCGGCGAACTGGAGAGCGCTGGGAGACGGCAGTGGCGTGATCGCGGTTGCCGTGCGGCAGGGCATGCCGACGGCGCAGCCGGTCATCTTGCCGCCATCGTCATCCTGAACGGGCGCGCCGCCTTCGTCGTCGCAGCAATCGTGCATGCCGCCAGCCGTCTGACCCTGTTGCATGGGGCAATGCTGCGCCGCGGCGGCGTTCGTCACGCCCCCGAGACCTAAGGCAAAAGCCGCAAACAGGGTAAACAAAACCCGGCGCATCGCACCATGATACTGGCGATCGGTCGACAAGACGTCAACGCGGTTCGCCTCGCCTCTATATTCGTTTGGCCCTCAGCGTGGTTACTCGCCTTCGCGGGCTCGCCTACCTCCGCCTTGAGGCTAAAGCGGCCAGCGTTGGCATGTGGAGAGAAAACGCGGCGCGGTCGCTTGTCGTTCCTCGTCAAGCTTTGGGAGCCCACGTTCACGAACACCGGCAAGCCGACGAGACTGAGTTTCGTGACGAGCCAAAGAGCTGGGCGCCATTCTGTCCGCCCGAGCACTTGTAGATCCAGTTCCGCTCGGACGCACCGGCAACACCACCTGGGAACCGTAACGCCGCTTGCGTGCGGGCCGTAGGAGCAAACGGGGGCTGCAAACCCACGGAGTCTTTCTCGATGCGTACATCAACCCTCGCCGCCGCACTTGTACTTGGCGTTACACTGGCCGCGCCCCAGGCGGCCGCGAAGCCGAACGACAGGCTGACGGTGGCCGAGAGTGCGCCGGCTGACATACGGGCCGCCTTCACCAGCTGGGTCGCAAACGATCGCATCCGCGGCCAGCGCGAACGCTGCTACGGCATTGCGCTGGCTGGCGAAAACGATTGCCGCGCGGGGGCGGGCACCACCTGCGCCGGCACCTCCACCGTCGATTTCCAGGGCAATGCCTGGACCTATGCGCCGCGCGGAACATGTGAGCACATCATCACACCCGCGGGTGCTGCGTCATTGAGCGAACTCGACCGCAACAATCCCTAACGCCCGCTGCGGTGGCGCGCCCTAGCTGCGCGCTCGGGCGGGCTGACAGCAAGGAGAACTCTGATGAGTGCTAATCGGACCATATTGCGCAGTTCGGCGACCGCGGCCGCGCTTGCGCTAGGCCTTTCGCTCGCTGCGGCGTGTTCGCCTGCGGCGGAAAACACAGCAGCGAACGACCAACCAACAGGGACCGAGACGGCGCAAAACATCGCCCGATTGGCGATGCTGACCATTGCCGATGACGCGCCTGTGGACGCTCAAGAAGCCTTCGCGCAATGGGTGTCGACCGGCAACGCACCAGGCGAGCGGGTGCAGTGCTTTGGCATCGCCCAAGCCGGCGAAAACGATTGCGCCGCCGGTCCGGGAACAACCTGCGCCGGCACATCCACGGTCGACTATCAAGGCAACGCCTGGACGTTTGCGCCCGCTGGCGCGTGTGAACATATCCAAACGCCTGCAGGCCCCGCGTCGCTTACGGCGCTGGATCGCAACGCGCCGGCTTGATCCGATGCCGGATGGGTTGCCCAGCCGCGCGGGGCTCGGTCTCAAGGCCGAGCATTACCGCGCGGCTGTCGAGGCCGAGGCCGAGGGTCTTTGGTTCGAGGTTCATCCTGAGAACTACATGGTGGCGGGCGGCCCGCGTTTGGCGTGGCTGGAAGCGGCCCGGGCGCGCCGGCCGCTTTCGTTCCACGGCGTCGGCGCTTCGCTGGCGGGTCCAGATGATCTGGATGCCGACCATCTAGCGCGACTCAAAGCGCTGATCGCGCGGTTTGAGCCACAGCAAGTTTCTGAACACGTCGCGTGGTCGGCCGCTGGCGGCGCCTATTATGCGGACTTGTTTCCGTTGCCCTACACCTTAGAGGCGCTGGCGCATCTGGTCGCGCGGGTGGACGCGTTTCAGAGCGCGATCGGACGGTGCATCCTGATCGAAAACCCCAGCGCCTATGTAGCGCTCCGCTCCGACATGGATGAGGTCACGTTCCTGACGGAAACCTGCGCGCGCGCCGGCTGCGGTCTGCTGCTCGACGTCAACAACGTCTACATCTCGGCCAACAATATGGGCTTTGACGCGGCGGCCTATCTCGATTCCGTGCCCGCCGATCTCGTGGGTGAGATTCACATCGCCGGGCACAACGCCGATCCCGCTTTGGGTCCTCGCATGCTGATCGACACGCACGCTGCGCCCGTCGTCGATCCGGTGTGGGCGCTTTATGAGCGGCTCGTCGCGCGCCTTGGTCCACGGCCGACGCTGTTGGAGCGAGACGCCGCCTTGCCGGCCTTTCCCGAGCTGATGCGAGAACGCGCGCGCGCCGATGCGGTGCTGGTCCCACGCGTGGAGGCGGCGTGATGGCGCTCGCCGATTTTCACGCAGCGTTCCGCGCGGCCGCAAGTGGCCGTGATGAAGCTCGGCTGCATGCCTTCCTGCGCGGCGATGAAGCGGGGGTGCGCGTTTATCGCAACAATGTTGTCCGCGCCATCGCCGACTCTCTCGGCTCCAGCTATCCGGCCGTGCGGCGGTTGGTGGGCGACAATTGGTTCGACGCCGCGGCGGCGGCCTACTTGCGCCAGACGCCGCCGCGCGCGCGTTCGCTCGTCGGGTACGGCGAGGAATTCCCAGAATTTATCGAAGAACTGGCCACGGGATCGCTGCCATGGCTGGGCGCCGTCGCGCGCCTTGATCGCGCTTGGCTCGAAGCGCACATCGCTGAAGACGCCGCGCCGTTGACGGTCGCCGATTTCGCATACGCGGACGCCATTCAGTCGACACGCTGTGCGCTCCACCCGAGCGCACGGATCATTGTAAGTCAATGGGCCGTGCATGCCGTGTGGGCCGCCAATCGCAGCGACCATGAGGACGCGCACACACCGCGCGAAGTGCGCCGCGAGAGAGAGGCGTGCTTGGTTTGGCGCTACGAGCACGAAGTGCGCCACCGCGTGCTGAGCGCCGGCGAGGCCGCGTTCCTGCGCGCCATTGAGCCGGGTGCGGATCTGGGAGGGGCCTCCGAGCGCGCGCAAGATGCTGACGGCGATGTGGCTCAGATATTTGCCGGCGCGCTCGCTGCGGGCGTGCTGATCGGGGAGGGAAAGACATGACGGCGCTTTACGCGACATCGGTCAAATGGGCTAGCCTTGCGCAGCCGCTTGCGTTGTTGGGCGCGCGCCTGCTTGTAGCGCGCGTGTTTTTGCTTTCGGGACTGACGAAATGGAACGGGCTCACCATACGCGATGACACGTTCTATCTCTTCGCCGACGAGTATTTCGCCAAATACGCCTTGCCCTCGGGCGTCACCAACACGTTCGCGGCGATGGCCGCAGTGGCGGAGATCGTTCTGCCGGTGCTGTTGATACTCGGGCTCTTCACGCGCATTGGCGCGTTGGGGCTGCTGGTGATGACAGGCGTCATCCAAGTGTTCGTTTATCCGGACGCGTGGTGGAACGTGCATGCATGGTGGATGGCGGTCCTGTTCGTGTTGATCGCGTTTGGGCCCGGCGCCTGGGCGGCTGATCGCGTTCTAAGGATCGAGCGCTGAAAGCCAAAATCTACAGTTGCCGGGATGAGCCATGTTTCAGCGGAACGGCGACCAAGTTCAGGTGACTATGAAGAAGCAAGGGCGGGCGAGAGTCAGCGGTGTAGTTCGTAGCACGCCGCCATTTCAACGCGCGGCTCAGGCGGGTCGTTGACACCGCCTTTGACGTTATCCCGGTGGTTTCGAACGCGCCTTAGACGAGTGGCTAGCCTTAAGTGCAAGTTTGGCGCAATTCATCGAGCAGCACGGTTCGGTCTTTCGGGTGCGCCAGAACCAAAGCGCATAGTTCTGTATCGGTGTTTCGAGTGCAGATGCCCGGTGCATAGGGTAGGGCATAGACGCGGAAGTTCTGATCGAACACCCTTTGATCTCGGGCTTCAGAGCGCGATCACGCATGCCGCGCGGCGGCGCTTCATCGGATCGCCTGCGCCGCGCGTCATGCGCGTGATACGTCGAAGGGGCGATCGGAAGCGTTCTGCAGATCGGCTCGACCCCGTATTCATCGCGGTTCTTGTCGATGAAGGCGATCATGATTTCGGTTTGCGGCCGAGCTCCGCCTGAGGGAAAAAAGCCGACGCCCTGCGCAGGATTTCGTTGGCCTGGCGCAGCTACTTGATCTCGCGCTCCATCGCCTTCATCTGCGCGCGTTCATCGCTGGTCAGGCCGGGGCGGACGCCCGAGTCGGTATCGGCCCGCTTCACCCATTCGTGCAGCGTCTGCGGCGCACAACCGAACTTCGGCGCGAGCGCCTCGATTGTCGTCCACAGCGATGGATGATCCTTGCGGTGCTCCAGCACCATTCGAACCGCCCGCTTCTTCGATCGACCTGGCCGGAAACGAGCACCCAGGACCTCGTTACCCACGGTACGCAGCGAGCGACAGCGCGTTCGCCAGTAAAGACCCAGCCGGTGTGCCAACCGAAGGGTTCTCAGATACCTATCAAGCGGAACCGATCGGAAACAACGGGCTCCAGCGCGTCGACCAGACGCCTTCACCTCGACGCGTTCAGGCCGGCAGACTGATCCGTAAGTGCTTGCTTGTAATAGCGGTGAATGAACGAGGAACGGTCTGCCGGGGCCCTGATTTTCTGCGCTTTTTCCGCTCGGGCGAAAGATTCAATCCCTGTCGCGCCCACCATTGCGGCGCCGCCGCGACGGCGCAGGATCTGCCGGCATCCACACGATCACCTCAGGCCGTCTCCAGGACGGCAAACCCGAACGGCTGCAGTTCGACGCCATGGGAGGAGGCTGCTTGACTGCATCCAGGCGCACTGAGCGCCCGCCATGCATCGTCATGCGGATGAAGCCGCGTTTGTGGGGAGAGGTTGACGATGCAGCGCAGGCGATCTTGGCCAGCGTAGCGGTCGTAAACCACGAGCGGCGCCTGTTCATCCAAGATCTTTTCTCCGCCGCGCAAAATGAGAGGCTGCCGCTTGCGCCAGCGGAAGAAGGCGCGTGCGAAGCACAGGACGGAGTTTTTATCCCCGGCCTGTCGATCTACAGCTGCTTCCGCGTGACCTTCGCCAAGCGGCAGCCACGGCTCAGCTTCGCTGAAACCCGCGTGCGCGGCCGCGCCTTGCCACGGCATCGGCGTGCGCACGCCGTCGCGTCCTTCGAAATCGGGCCAGAGATTGATGCCCCAGGGGTCGCGCAATGCGCTGCGCGGCAGTTTCGGTTGCGGCAGTCCGAGCTCTTCGCCCTGAAACAACGCGCCGCCGCCTTTTAACGTGAACTGAAGGAAGAGCAGCATCTTCGCCGCCTGGCGCCGTTGCTCCGGAGTTTTCGCCAGCGGCGCCATGTTGGTCAGAGCGCGGATAGAATCGTGGTTGGTGAAGACGTTATATACCCATCCCGTGCGGAGATGATTGTCGCGCAGCTTGACGATGCCCGCCATCTCCTCCTG
>CALBSY010000415.1 GCA_937967725.1 uncultured Alphaproteobacteria bacterium
CGCAGGTGGCAGCGCGGTGCATGCGGCGATTGCCGCCGCACTGGTGCCCGGCTTGGTGGACCCGCGATCGTCGGGCATCGGCGGCGGCGGCTTTCTGCTGTTCTACGACGCGCGGAGCGAACGCATCAGCGGCTATGACGGGCGTGAGTGGGCCCCGGCGGGCGCTACCCCCGACATGTTCATGAGCAACGGCCGGCCGATGGCGCGGCTCGACGCTATTGCCAGCGGCCGCTCGATCGGCACGCCGCTGCTGGTGCCGATGCTGAAGCTGGCGCACGACGATCCCGGGCGTCTGGATTGGGCGC
Source organism: uncultured Alphaproteobacteria bacterium (assembly GCA_937967725.1). Classification (GTDB taxonomy): domain Bacteria; phylum Pseudomonadota; class Alphaproteobacteria; order Caulobacterales; family Aquidulcibacteraceae; genus Vitreimonas. The sequence goes on from CALBSY010000415.1 coordinate 306, forward strand.
AATTGTTCGAACCGGCGATCCGTCTGGCGGAAAACGGATTCGAAGTGTCGCCGCGGATGGCGCGGCTCTTGGCCAGCGCGGCGGAGCGCGGACGCATGCGCGCGGATTTCGCAACGCGCGCCTATTTCTTCGATCGCGAGGGCAATCCCTGGCAGGCAGGCCACCTGCTGCGCAATCCGCAATATGCAGCGACGCTGCGCGCGATCGCCGAGCAAGGTCCGCGCGCCATGACTGAAGGGCCGATCGCGGAGTCAATCGTTTCCGCCGCGCAGCGCGGGCCGCGCGCAGGCACACTGACGCTGGCGGATTTGCGCAACGCGCAGCCACGCCGGTTCGAACCCGTGTGCGGGGCCTATCGCGTCTATCGTGTGTGCACGACGGCCCCGCCCGCTTCGGGCAGCGCTGTGCTGGAAATTCTGGGCGTCTATCAACGCCTGCGGCCCGAACCGGATGGACCAGGCAACGCCGACGATTGGGCCGCCTTCATGTGGGCGAGCCGCCTCGCCTACGCCGACCGCGATCACTACGTCGCCGACGACGCCTTCGCGCCGGTGCCGACACGCGAACTGATTGCACCTGACTATCTCGATCAGCGCGCCGCACTGGCTGACTTATCTCGCGCGCCAGGTCGCGTGAGCGCGGGCATGCCGGCGGGGCCGGAGTTGTTCGATCGCTGGGGCCGCGACGATAGCGACGATGCCGGCACAACGCATCTGGCGATTGTCGATCAATGGGGCAACGCGGTGTCGTTGACGGCGACCGTAGAGAGCGCGTTCGGATCACAACGCATGGCGTCGGGTTTTCTGCTCAACAATCAGCTCACCGATTTTTCGTTTTCGCCAACTCTGAACGGACGGCCGGTGGCGAATGCCGTCGCGCCCAGCAAGCGGCCGCGCTCGTCGATGACGCCAACGATCGTGACCGACCGCAACGGCGAATTGGTGCTGGTGATCGGTTCGCCGGGCGGTTCGTCGATCATCGGCTATGTCGCACGCACGACGATCGGCGTTCTCGATTGGGAGCTGACGCCGCAGCAGGCGATCGATCTCTCCAACGCCACCGCGCGCAGTTCGCCGGTGAACATCGAAGCCGAACGGGCGCCAACGGGCGTACTGGAGGCGCTGCGCGCGCGAGGCTGGGAATTCCGCGATGTGTCCGGGCTTGAGGAGAGCGGATTGCATGCCATCCAAGTGACCGAGCAAGGCTTGGTCGGCGGCGCCGATCCGAGGCGTGAAGGCGTCGTTGGACGCGTGGAATAGTTCAGCGCGCCAATAGATCGAGCAAAAGACCGTACTCGTCGTCCATGAGCCCGTTGCGGCGTGCGCGTTGAACAGCTTCACGCCCAGCTTCAGCGGTGCGCGGCGCCCAACTCTCAAGCGCGCTGCAGCGTTGCGCGGTTGGACGTTGGCGGCGCTGCGTAAGGATGGACACCAGTTGGCCGACATAGTCGCCGACGCCTTCGCGCACTTCGTCTTCTCCGCCGTTGCTAGCGGCGGCGTTCATCGCGCCAATTTCCAGCGCACCGACGAGTCCAGCGTTGACGACATGGCGCATCGAAACGCCACAGGCGACGCTGTCGCTCAGCGCCAGCGACCAATTCTCGGTCGCGTGCGCCACCTGCTCGGCGCTGGGGCGGCCGGCCAGGAAGGAGGCCAGTGCGCCGCGGCTGGCGGCGTCGGCGTAGCGCGGCGTGGGAAGGGCGCCGCCGGTGGTGGCGCAAGCGGCAAGTATGAGAGCGGCGGCAACGAAGATGGCTATGCGCATGTGGGACTCCTAGGCGGCGCTAGGCCGCCGGCAGTTCAATCTTGAACGTCGCGCCCGCGGCGCCGGTTCGCGTGAGCGTCAGTTCGCCGCCCATGGCGCGCGTGAGTTCGCGGGCGATCGCAAGTCCGAGGCCGGTGCCGCCCGCTTCCGGCGCGGCGGTGACAAACGGCTCGAACAAACGGTCGCGCAAATTTTCGCGCACGCCTGGCCCGTGGTCGATCACCTCGATTTCGCAGCGCCCCTCCACACGCGCGGCGCGCACAAGGACGGTTTTGTCGCCATCGCGTCGTGCGTCGGTCTCCATCGCGTGCGCGGCGTTGCGCATCAAGTTGACCAGGATTCGATGCAGGTGCTCGGGGTCGGCGATACAGGCGAGACGAGGTTCAATGTCGCCGCGATAACGGATGGCGTCATACCCGACCAACGCATCGGCGGCGGCGTCCGACAACGCCGGCGTGAGTTCAACCGGCTGCAATTGCGGCGGCTTCTCGTCAGCGCGGCCGTATTTGAGCGTGCTCGACGCAAGGCCGGCTGCGCGGTCAATGGTGCGCTCGAGCCGCGGCGCCAGGCGGCGCACTTCTTCGTCTTCCGACTTGCCGAGGCGATCCGCCACCAATTGCGCCGTTGAGAGCATGTTGCGCAGATCGTGACCAATGCGCGCGACGGCGGCGCCGAGCGCGGCCAGCCGCTCCTTCTGCCGCAGCGAATTACGCACCTGTTCAGCCATGTCGGCTGCGGCGCGCTGGGCGCGGCCGATTTCGTCGGCGCGGCGGCTGCGCGGAAAGGCGATGGAGACGTCCTCTGGCCTGTCGCGAAATCGCTCGATGGCGCGGGTGAGATCGTGCATCGGGCCGACGAACGCCACCGTCAGCGTGAAGTAGATCAATGCGCCAGCGGCGACGAGAATCCACATCGAGGTCCAGACGAAGTCGCTTGCGAAGGCGCCAAGGGCGCGTTTAAGCGGCGCTTCGTTGAGCACGATCTCGATGAAGTCCCCGCTCTCGAAGCGCGGCCGCGCGAGCACGCGCAGCGTGCGCCCCTCCGGCGCGAAGAACGTCTCAAACGCCCACAAGAAGCGCTGGCCTGGTTGGGCGTGGGTATAGTCGTAGGTGACGTACGTGCCCGGCGGAGGCGCGCTCGGATCCTCCAGCAGCAACACGCGCTCACCGGCGCGCTGGAGCGCGGCGCGCTGCACTTCGGCGTTGGTGAGCAACTCATATTCGAGCGACTCGGCGATCTCGAGATCGGGCGAAACTTCCAGCGCCAGCGCGGCGACCTGGGCTAGGTTCATACGCTCGCGCAGCCAATCCTCGTGGAAGGAGGCGAGCGCGGGGGCAAACACCAGCACTTCGCCGGCCAACACCGCCGTGACGGTGAGACCAAGCAGCCGCCCGGCCAGGCTGCCGGCGAATTCCCGGAGCTGACGCCAGAGGCCTGGCAAGCCTTCGTCGTTGGCGTCAGGGTTGGTCATGGTGAAGCCCTACCGCAACGGCTAGCGGCTGTCGCTCCGGAGGGACCGCTCGCCTTGACGCGCAAGGACCGCTGCGGTAAGCCCCGCGCCTTCATTTTTAGCCCAGAACCAGAGATCGAGGCGCGTCGTGAGCACCAAGCGGACCTATCAGCCGAGCCGGCTCGTTCGCAAGCGTCGTCACGGCTTCCGCAAGCGCATGGCCACCAAGGGCGGCCAGAAAGTGCTCTCCCGCCGCCGGGCCAAGGGCCGCAAGCGGCTGTCTGCTTAGCCCGACGCCGGGTAAAACCCGGCTGATGGACCAGCCTCCCATCCAGCGACTGACCAAGCGCGCGCAGTTCCTGTTCGTGCGCCAGGGCGCGCGCGTGGGCCGGCCGACCCTTATTGTAGAGGCGCGCCGCCGCGCCACGGAGGGGCCGGTCGGACTGGGGCTGACGGCCAGCCGCAAGGTGGGTTCGGCCGTCCTCCGCAACCGGGCCCGGCGCCGGCTCCGGGAAGCGGCGCGCCAATTGCTGCCGCAGCACGGCCTGGCCGGGGTCGACTACGTGCTGGTGGCGCGGCAACAAACCCCAGACGCCCCGTGGGCCGCGTTGCTTGACGATCTCGGAAACGCGCTGATAAGGCTCCGCGCCGAGCTCAACGGCCCCGGCGCCGCTCAGGCGCGGCGCGACGATCCGCGTCCGCGCTCCCTACATCAGCGCAAAGCTTCCAAACGCGCCAAAGGCGACTGAACCGACATGCAGTACCGCGGCGGCCCCGGCCCCTCCGAAACCCGTAACGTCATCATCGCCATCGTGCTTTCGCTGGCGATCTTCATCGGCTTCGAGGTTTTCTATAAGGGCCCGCAGCGTGAGCGCATGCAGGAGGCCGAGCGCGCCCGCATCGAAGCGCAAATCCAAGAGCAGGCCAGCGAAAGCACGATTGGGGGCACGGAAGGCGAGGAAAGCGCGCCTGCGACACCGGTCACGCGCGAACAGGTGCTGAGCGCCAGCGCCGACGCCCGCATCACCATCGACACTGGCGCGGTCGACGGCTCGATCTCGCTCATCGGCGGGCGCATCGACGATCTCAACCTGCGCAACTATCGGCGCACGGTCGACGACGCCAGCGCCGAGGTGACGCTGCTGGCGCCGATGAACACCGAGTTCGCCCACGACGCTTTCTTTGGGTGGGAGGTTCAGACCGGGTCCGACGTGGCGACGCTGGCGGACGCTTCAACGCAATGGACGGCGCTCGAAGGCTCGACGCTGACGCCATCGACGCCGGTGATGCTGACGCGTCAGGCGGGACCGAACCTGACCATCCAGCGCACGATCGAGATCGACGAACATTTCATGTTCACGATCACCGACGTCGTACGCAACGATAGCGACAGCACGGTCTCGGTGCGGCCGTTCGGCGTAGTGCGGCGCGAAGGCTTGCCGCAGGATTTCCGCTCTAGCCCGATCGTTCACCAGGGTCTGATCGGCGCGTTCGGGCCCGAGAACCGGCTGCAACAGGCGAACTTCAGCAACGCCGAGAAGCACGCGCGCGACAAGACGCGCGGTCGCGCTGGAGCGGACGAGCGGATCGAGGATTTGCAAGGTGTCGGCGGCTGGTTCGGCATTACCGATCACTATTGGCTGACAGCGATCATCCCAGACCAAAGCGAACGCATCTCCGCCTACTTCGACAGCCGCTCAGAAAACAACACGACCGATTTCCGCACCGCCTATCGCGGCCAGTGGCGCGACGCGCCGGCAGGCGGAACCGTGAGCTACACGCAGCGCCTGTTCGCGGGGGCGAAGCAATACGAATTGCTGCGCGCCTATCAGGACGGCGACGAAACACAAAGTGAGGCGCCGATCCCCCGTTTCGACGACGCGATCGACTGGGGCAATTTCTGGTTCCTGACGGGGCCCTTCTGCGCGATGATGCATGCGTTCGGTCAGAAGATCCCTGGCCCGTTCGCGTTCGGCATCGCCATTCTGCTCTCGACCATCGTGATCAAGATCGTGCTGTTCCCGCTCGTCTATCATTCGTTCAAGGCGATGGCGAAGATGCGCGGGCTGCAGCCCAAGATGAAGGAAATCCAGGAGCGCTTCGCAGCCGACAAGCAGCGCCAGCAACAGGAAATGCTGCGCCTCTATCAAACCGAGAAGATCAATCCGGTTTCGGGCTGCATGCCGATCCTGTTGCAGATCCCGGTGTTCTATGCGCTCTACAAAGTGCTCACCAACACGATCGAGATGCGCCACGCGCCGTTCTTCGGCTGGATCGAAGATCTTTCGGCGCGCGATCCGACTTCACTGTTCAATCTGTTCGGGCTGCTGCCTTACGACCCGAGCACGCTGCCCCTAATCGGGACGTTCTTGATGATCGGCGCATGGCCGATCATTTACGGCGTGTCGATGTGGGCGCTGCAGGCGCTCTCGCCGCCGCCGACCGATCCCATGCAGGCGCAGATTTTCCGCCTGCTGCCGATCCTGTTCACGTTCATGTTCGCCGCCTTCCCCGCGGGCCTGGTGATTTACTGGACTTGGTCCAATACGCTCTCGATCCTGCAGCAATACGTGATCATGCGCCGGCAAGGCGTGGAAACGCAGCTCGACAAGTGGCTGGCGAAGCGACTGGCGCGAGAACCGACCGCGGCTGAGTAAACCGATCATGACGCCCGAAGAACGCGCCGATTGGATCGAAGCGGGGCGCCTGTTGTTCGCTGGGCCGGCGGCGTTCGAACTGGGTGTCGCGGATATGAGCCAGCTGCCGGACGCGGATGTGCCCGAGGTGGCGTTTGCCGGGCGCTCCAATGTCGGCAAGTCGAGCCTGGTGAACGCATTGACCGGACGCAAAGGGTTGGCGCGCGCCTCGACCGAACCTGGGCGTACCCGCGAACTCAATTTCTTCCGGCTCGGCGACAAGCTGCGGCTGGTGGACTTGCCGGGCTATGGCTACGCCAAAGCCGGCAAGGGCGACATCAAGCGCTGGACGGAACTCACGCGCGACTATCTGCGCGGGCGTGCGGCGCTCAAACGCGTCATACTGCTGATCGATGGACGCCATGGCCTCAAGCCGCATGACAGGGATGTCATGGACGCGCTCGATGTCGCGGCAGTGACTTACCAAATCGTGCTGACCAAGGCCGACAAGGTAAAGCCGACCGACCTCGCGGCGATCGTAGCCGAGACGCATGCGGCGATCGCCAAGCGCCCCGCCGCGCATCCCGAGATCATTGGCACCTCAGCCGAGACCGGCGCTGGCGTCGAACAGCTCAGAGCTGGAATCGCGGCCTTGGCGTAGAGAGCGGAACCGCTTAGGAACCGGCGGTGACCAAGCTTGCTGGCAAAGACCGCCTCGCCGCACTGGAACAGGGCCTAGCCAAGGCGAAGACACTCGCCGAGGCGCTGCCCTTTATCCAGATCTATGACCGTGAAACGGTTGTGGTGAAGTATGGCGGCCATGCCATGGGCGATTCAGAAACCGCCCGCAAATTCGCCGCAGACATCGTTCTTTTGAAACTGGTGGGCATTCATCCTGTCGTGGTTCACGGCGGCGGCCCGCAAATCAGCCGCATGCTGGATAAGGCGGGTGTGAAATCGGAATTTGTGGACGGGCTGCGCGTGACCGACGGCGACACCATGGAAGTGGCGGAGATGGTGCTCTCGGGCAGCGTCAATAAGGAGCTCGCGCACCTCATCACAGCAGCGGGCGCCGAAGCCGATGTGCGCGGCGTCGGCCTATCGGGCAAGGACGCACGGCTCATCACCGTCGAGAAGGCGGTGCGCACGCGCAAGGATCCCGACAGCATGATCGAACAAGCAATCGATCTGGGACTTGTCGGAGAGCCGACACAAGTCGATCCAACATTGATTGAAGCGCTGATCAACGCGCCGGAAGACTACATCCCTGTGATTGCGCCGATCGGCGTCGCAGCCGACGGCAAGACCTACAACATCAATGCCGACACCGCCGCCGGGGCTATCGCCAAGGCGCTCTCGGCCAAGCGCTTCATGCTGCTTTCGGACGTCGCTGGCGTGATGGATGGCAACGGCGACCTTATCCGTGAAATGTCTGTCGCCGATGCGCGCAAGGCGATCGAGGGCGGCGTCGCCACCGGCGGCATGATCCCGAAACTGGAAACCTGCATCGCCGCGCTCGACAACGGCGTCGAAGCCGCGGTCATTCTCGATGGGCGCACCCCCCACGTTCTCTTGATGGAGCTGTTCACCGAACATGGCGCCGGCACGCTCATTTCATAAGGCGGGCGTTTTCGCCATCATTGTTTGCGCCGCGTTCGCCGCGCTGGCGGCGTTCGCCAATCACGCCGGCGCGCAGCAACAGCGCCAGGCCAATGGCTGGCAGATCTGCAACGAAACCAGCTTCGTGCTGGAAGCGGCGACGGCGCGCCCGGACGGCCGCGCCATTCTGGTGCAGGGCTGGACGCGGCTGCGGCCCGGCGAGTGCCGTATCGCGGTCGGTGCGCCGCTGGCGCGCGGCACGCATTATCTCTACGCGCGCACATCGGCGGCGCACCGCGGCGGACGCCGACAATGGGGCGG
>CALBSY010000416.1 GCA_937967725.1 uncultured Alphaproteobacteria bacterium
AGCGGCCTTGGCGCGGCGGCGCTTGAGCATGCCAGCGATGACGCCGAGCGCCATCATGACCGGCGCCAGCAGCATGGCGCAGAAACGCGACAACCAGATGTCGCCGCTGAAAGCCCAATAGGCGCCGAGCGCGAACACGGCGCCTGGCGCGGCGGCTTGCGTCAGGCGCAGCAGGCGTTCGCCGGCGCCGATGCCGCCGATCAAGCGCCCTCCGCCGCGCGACATGACGAAAAACATCAGCGTCATCGAGAACGACGCGCCGGCGTTGACGATCCAGTAAAGGCCGAGCGGCGCGTCCGCCATCATGTTGGCGCCGAAGGTGTCGGCGGCGAACGGCAACAGCACGATCCAGAGCAGGAAGAACAGATTGCACAGCGTCGTCGGCCAATCGAACGTGCGCAGCTCACGCGTCGCGCTCAGATGCACAGCCCACCACAGCGACGCGAGCGCGAAGCTGATCAGAAACGACGCGAAGTGCGGCGCGAGCGTCGCCATTTGCGACCAGATCGTGCTGTCGTCGATGCTGGTTGGCAGCCGGATGTCGGCCGCTAGCAGGAGTAGCGCAAAGGCGAAGACCGCGTCTGAAAAGAAGATCATCCGGTCCAGCATCCGCCGGTCGGCGCTTGCGTCCTCGGACATCGTGGGCCCCCAGATATGGTTAACGCCTTGGCTTTTTTTCGCCTGAGCGAATCAGCCTGTTGATTATCGCGCGCCGGTCAAGCTTATGATCCCGTTTCGGGGACGTCATGACGCGGCACTTCAAGAACAAGATCATCGAAGGCGATTGTATCGAGGCGATGCGGGCGCTGCCGGACGGCTGCGCCGACCTGGTGTTCGCGGATCCGCCGTACAACATGCAGCTCGGCGGCGAGTTGACGCGGCCGGACCAGTCGACCGTCGACGGCGTCGACGACGCGTGGGACAAGTTCGACGATTTCGCTGCGTACGATGCATTCACGCGCGTCTGGATGGGCGAAGCGCGGCGTTGCCTGAAGCCGAACGGCGCGATCTGGGTGATCGGCGCCTATCACAACATCTTCCGCGTCGGCTCGATTTTGCAAGATTTGGGTTTCTGGATTCTCAACGACATCGTCTGGCGCAAGACCAATCCGATGCCGAATTTCAAGGGCACGCGTTTCACCAATGCGCATGAGACGCTGATCTGGGCGGCGAAGTCGAAGGATGCGAAATACACCTTCCACTATGACGCGCTGAAGATGCTCAACGACGATCTGCAGATGCGGTCAGATTGGACGCTGCCGATCTGCACCGGCGCCGAACGGCTGAAGGACCGCGAGGGGCGCAAGTTGCATTCGACGCAGAAGCCGGAGGCGCTGCTGCACCGCGTGATCCTAGCGACGACGAAGCCGGGCGAGACCGTGCTCGATCCGTTCTTTGGCACCGGCACCACAGGCGCGGCGGCGAAGCGGCTCGGGCGTCAATACATTGGCATCGAACGCGACGCCGATTATGCGGCGGCGGCGCGAGCGCGAATTAGGAGAGTGACGCCGGCGGCGCCTGAGGATCTGATGGTGACGCGCTCCAAGAAGGAAGAACCGCGCGTGCCGTTTGGGCAAATCGTCGAGGCGGGCTTCATCCATCCGGGCGATACGCTGGTAGCGCCGAACGGCAAGCGCGCCCGCGTGCGCGCCGACGGCTCGCTGGCGATGGGAGAAGCCACCGGGTCGATCCACCGGGTAGGCGCGTTGGCGGCCAATGCGCCGGCATGCAACGGCTGGACTTTCTGGGAGTTGGAGACGCGCGAGGGGCGGACTTCAATCGACTTGTTCCGGCGCGAAGTACGCCGTCAAATGGCGATGGCGCCCAGCGCCTAACCTCGCGGCGGCGTTTCGGGCAAGGGAACCGCACGCTGGGCAAAGCCCGCCCGGCTTCTCCGATTGACGCGCGCGGAACTCACCGCGACATTCCGGGCATGGCGGAAACCAAGGACCTGCAGGGCGTCGACGCGGCGCTAGCGAAGGCCGAACTCATGGCCGCGTTGAGCGACGCCACGCGCGCGCGGCTGGCCAAGCAGGGCGTGCCTTGCACGGTTGAACCGGGCAAACTGCTGTTCGCCAAGGGCGACAAGGGCGATGCGCTCTACGTGCTGCTCGAAGGCGAAGTGGAAGTGCGCAGCTCAACCGAAGGCGGCAAAGATGTGCGCATGGCGTCGTTGTCGCCGCCGGCGGTGATCGGAGAAATGGCGGTGCTCGACGGCGGCGTGCGCTCAGCCGATATCTGCGCCATCCGCCGCTCACGCTTCCTGCGCATACACCGCGATCACGCCATTGCCGCGCTCGAATCCGAACCAAAGGCGTTGCTGAAATTGCTGGCGGAGTTGAGCCGGCGGTTGCGGCACGCCGACAGCGCCATCGAAGACGCACACACTTTGGATTTGGGCGGACGCTTGGCGCAGCGCTTGCTCGAAGAAGCGGGTGACGGAACAGGCGTGACGCTCACGCAAACCGAGCTTGCGCGCCGCATCGGCGCTAGCCGCGAGAAAGTGAACCGCAAGCTGCACGAATGGGCCGACGAAGGCTGGATCAGCATGGGGCGCGCCGGCATCAAACTGCTCGCACGCGACAAGCTGAAAGACGTCATCGCCGAAGCGCGTGCGAATTAGGCGCGTGACTGGCGTCACTGCGGTGCGCGGCAGGCGCGGCTACCTTCTCCTCATCGAACACGGGGAGAGACGGATGTCCTGGACGCACAAGATTGCAACCCTGGCCTTGGCCGCAGCGCTTCTCCTTCCTGGCGCACTGGCCACGTTGAACCAGGCCGCTCAGATCGTCGCTTAGAGCCAAACGGCGATTTGACCATAGCAAGGACGCGAGGACGCTCCCCCTCGCGTCCTTCGCTTTTATACAGGCGGAGATGGCGGCGGCGGTTTCCATGCCGAGAGGCGCGGCACCCAGCGCGGAACGGCTTCCGCGTAGGCCTTGTACGCTTCCGGAAAATCGCGGCGCAAACGCGGCTCTTCGTAGGAGAGCACGAACAGCAGGAAGATCAGCCAGACGGTGACGCCGTACGCGATCAGCGCGGCGGAGGCGAACAACAGCGACTGGCCGAAGATGAGCAGCACGACGGCCAGATACATCGGATTGCGCACACGCGCGTAAAGCCCGCTGACGACGAGCTGCTTGGTTGGCGCAAGCGGCGCCGGCGTGCCTTCTCCCCTCAAGGCAAAGCGCGCGAAGCACTCGATCAGCATCACCAGGCCAAGAAGGATAAGCGCCACGCCCGGCGCGCCCACAGTGAAGCTTGCATCGTCGCCGAAACGCCATTGGGTGATGAGCCAGGGAATCAGCCCTGCCACCGTTCCCGGAGCGACGATGAAGAATGCGGCCGAACCGATCAGGGCGTGGTTGCGGTCCATATGCCGCTCTATTGCTTCGCCGCAGCCGACGCGGCTTCGCGGCGCGCCAAGCTCTCGGACGGCCATTCGGTTTTCATGTCGTAGAACACATCGAAGGCCCGCGCGCCTTCGGGAATGCGGACCCACGGCACTTTGCTGCGCGTGAAGATGTGCGCGTCGGGCTCGATGGCGTGCGGTGTGTCCAGCGTGGCCAGGCGCACGAAGCGCAGATAACCGCGCTTGCCGTAATCGCTCCACAGCGCCACTTCGCATTTGCCGCAGCGATGGATTTCGTGGCCGCGCCCGCTCGGGCTCGGCATGTCGACGATCTGAACGTCGCCCTCGCCGCTAAGCATCTCAATGCACGCGGTTTCGATGAGGCCATTGATGGCGAACGCCGAACCGGTCTGTTTCTGACAGTCGAGGCAATGGCAGCAATGTGTGAACATGGGCCGCGACGTCAGCCGGTAGCGCACCGCGCCGCACGAGCAGCCGCCTTCGAAATTCGCGCTCATGTTCCATCTCCACGGAACTCAT
>CALBSY010000417.1 GCA_937967725.1 uncultured Alphaproteobacteria bacterium
CTGCTTCTGAAGCATTCTGCCAATTACCGAGATCGAGCGGCGAGGACGGGATCGTGCTGGGGCCCGACGGCGTGCTGGCGCCGCCGACCGGCATGGTGGCGCAAGCGCCGAGCGCCAAAGCAGCGGCCAGGATGATTGCGTGCTTCATCGTCCTCTTTCCTAGCCCGCGCCAAGACACATCACATCATGACCGGCGACCGGCTCAGCGCGCGGGCGTTCTATGACAACATACCAGTCGATTGCGCACTGGCGCTCCATTATTTCGATGCGGCAGTCGAGCCGACCGGATTGTTCGCAGGCGAAGCCGTTCAGCTCAAGATCGGCGCGGATCGCCGCCATATCCTGGCCGGCATAGCGGGCGCGAACGCGTTCCTGGAACAGCGGCGCGTAGGTCGCTGGGTCGGCGCCGCGCCACCGGCCGAAGTCAAGACCGCCAGCCGCTTCGCCTTCCGGCGGCGCGGTCTGCGCGTCGCGCGGCGGCTCCGGCGGCGGCAATGCCGAACCGCGCTCCACTGGAAACGGATTGGGCTCCTCGCCGCCGCCGAAACCCGGCGCCTGAGTCGCACAGGCAGCTGCAAGCGCCGCCGCCGCCAAAATGATCACCCGCATACGTGTTCCTTCGTCCCCGCGCGGTGCTTACGGGCTGCGCTTCCCCGGAGCAAGCTCGGCGCGCTTCAGTTTTGCGGCGTTAGCTGCGGCGCCGGACGCGGCTGCGGACGTGGCGGCGTGATCGGACGGTCGAGACGCAGCGTCGCAACAATCCGGATTGGGTTGCAGGCGACGTTATTGAGTTCGTTTGACTCCGCGATGCGGCGTCCCATGTCCACGCCGGCGCAAAGGAAATATTCGCCCGCGGGAATCGCCGCCGGAAGCCGCATCGGACCGATCTCGTAGCGGGGAGCGCCATAGCGGAAGTTTTCGCCCGGCGCGACGGTGTTGGTGCGCGAAACCCGTCCACCGGCAAGCAAGACATCTTCGCGCCATGTGGCGCTGTACACGGCCCAACTCGGCGGCCCGTTACGATCCGACGAGAGGAAGATATCGACCATATAACCGGCGCCGCTGGATTCGAGCGTACCAACGCACGGCGTATCGCCGCGGTTGGCGATCTCCAGCCCGATCATCAAATCCTGCCCAGGGCGCGCATCGGCGCGCGCGCCGATCGTCGGTGTCAAATCGCATACGGCATAAGCCGGCGCCGCGGACACAAGCGCGGCGATCAAGACAACGGCGAAAGTGCGCATAGGTCATCGGCCTCCGATTTGTTGTCCCTCGCGCTGCATTTTCCGCGCATCGCCGCGCCGGATGCAAGTCTTGACACGGGTGCGCGCGTGCGCGGGTTCCACTAACTTGCGGCGAGAGGCCCGCCGATGAAGCAGAGCACCGAGAAATTGGGGAACAAGACGCCGGCGCGTGCGGAGGGACAATGTCTCTGCGGCGCGGTGGCGTTCGAAATCGCAGTGCCGGCGCAATGGGCGTGGCACGATCACTCGGCGGCGAGCCGCAAGGCGCATGGCGCGGCGTACGCAACATACGTTGGTTCCTGGAAGAGCCGCTTCCGCTTCACGCGCGGCGAAGACAACCTTGCGCGCTATGTGGAGCCTGAAAGCGGCGCCACGCGCAGCTTCTGCCAGACGTGCGGCACGCCGGTGAGCTATCAGCGCAAAAGCTCGCCCAACAACGTCAATGTACCGCGCGCGCTGTTCACGAGCGGGGTTGGGCGCGAACCGCGCTATCACATCAGTATCGATCAACTCCAGGAATGGACCTATCTCGGCGAAAAGCTTAGCCCGCTGAAAGGTTTTCCCGGCGTGGTCTGGAACCGCGGCAAGCGCCCGAGGACCGCGCTCTAAGCGGCCGTCGTGACGATGCGGCCGAGGAAAAGCCGTGCGCCGGTGGGCTTGTGAGAGCGCACAATGAAGTGCGGCCGGTCAGCCTTGAACGCGATCGGCGGCGGCGGCGGATCAGCCGGTGCAGCGGTCGGCACAATATCGACGGCGGTGACTGCCGCCGCTTCAGTGCCCTCTTCATCGATAGCCAGGAACGTCTTGTGCACGACCTCGCTGATCTTGAGCGTCGGATCGTCAGCCATGGCGTCGAGATCGGCGCTGTCTTCAAACGCCTCGCGTATCCCGAGCGATTGCAGCTGCTGCTTCAGCTTATAGTCTCCACGGACTTCAACTTTCGGCAAGGTGAGATCCAGACGCGGGCGCTCCGCGCTGGCGAACCGGCCCAAATAGTCCGTCAACCGCCCTCCCGTGAGGTCGCGCTCGAACGCAGCGAGCCCCGTGGGCGAGCGCGGGAGGAATACGGCGAGCGCGAAGGCGCCCTCGTCATAGTCGAACTCGGCAGCCTGAAAAGTTTCCGTTTCGAAGTAGCGGGCGTTGGTGAGTTGGCGCATCAGCCGCGCCGGCACACGCGCCCGCTCATGGGTGTGGAATTCGCCATCGTACGTGTTCGCGGCAGCGAACGGATCGGTCCATTTTCCTTTGAAGTAGACGGCATTCGTGAGCACGAGCCGGCGCATTGGATCTGGTTCAGTGAGAATTTGTGGGATGCGGTCGCGGGTTTCACGCGCCGCCCAGGCGTTGATCTGACGCAGGGCGGAGGCCTGATTGGCGATGAAGTCGACCTGCTCGATCGTACTGCCGAGTTCGTCGCGGATGATGCGCGCGTACTCGGAACGCAGAGCCATCGTGCGCTCGACTCATGCGGCGTTGGCGACGTTGAACTCTCTGCCGCCGCGCTCACTTTGCAGGTTCAGCGCAAGCGCGTCGGTGTTTCGCGCCTGCACTAGAGCAGATGCGTCGTAGCCGAACACGCGCCGAATTTCGGCGGCGGTTTGCCCGCCGGCGCCGGGATACACCAGCGCGAAGGCCGAGGAGACGCTGTAGGGCGAGACGAACTGATTGCCCGCGTCCGCGGCTAGCGCGCGATAGAGGGCGACGTCGAAATCGCCCGGCGGCAGCGCCTCCTCCGGCACGGGGACGGCCTCGCCTTCGCTCACCGGCGCACTCGTGCAGGCGGCCAGCGTGACGGCGGCGGCGGACTTGAGCAGGGCGCGGCGGTGCATGTGGATAACTCCGGTTCTCCTATCGCATTGTTCATTGGCGGGGCGTGGCGCGCGAAAGTTCCTACGGTAGTATATGCCTGCTGCGAGGTGTTATGGCGGGTCCTTTTCGGCTGGTTCTCACCGGCCAGTCCGGCGCGCGTTACCAGTACGCCGAGATGGATTTGCGCAAGCAATTCTATCTGGGCATTCCGGGCAATTATGTGCTCGCGAAGCGGGACAAGAGCGGCAACGCAACATTGATTTGCGCAGGCGAGCACAGCGATCTCTACCGGCTTCCCGACCCCATCCTTGCTCGCGCGCTGCATGAGCATGGCGCGAGCCTGGTGTTGGTGCGCGAGAACCGCGACGCCGAGGCGCGCAAGGCCGAGGTGGCGGATATCGTGGCCGCGTACGATCCGGTGCTGAACCGCGCCTAGCTATCCCTTGCGCCGCCAGGTGCTGCCGCTGGCGCTATCCATCACTTCGACGCCGCGCGCGGCGAGCTCGTCGCGGATGCGGTCGGACTCGGCGTAGTTCTTGGCGGCACGCGCGGCGACGCGTTGCGCGACCAGCGCGTCGATCTCAGCGGCGTCGATCTGAGCGCCGCGAAACCACTCGTTCGGATCGGCTTGGAGAAAGCCCATCAAACCTGCGCCCACTCGGAGGGCGGCGACTTCATCAGCTAGTGCCTGGATAAATTGTTCGCGCGACTGAATTTGAGGATCGAGCGAACTCGCGTGGTACTTTAGGACCTCGATCCTTCCGCGTATCGTCTTCTGAGCCAGGGCCAGCTTGCTCATTGCCAGCGGTGTGTTCAGGTCGTCCAAGAGAGGTGGCACGAAGATACTCTCCACGCGCGCAAAAACGGCGTTCTCACTCGGCGATGGAGTCAATTGACCTACGAACTCATCGGCGTCTCGTAGGAGTTGATAGAGAGAGTCTAACGTCGCCTTGGCTTGCTGCAGGAGATCGTCACTCCAATCGAGCGGCGCCTTGTAGTGGGCGCTGAGCAGCGCCCAGCGAAGCGTTTCGCCCTGCCAACCCTCTTCCAGCAATTCGCGGGGCGTGATGATGTTGCCGAGCGACTTGGACATTTTCTCGCGGGACATGGTGAGGAAGCCGTTGTGCATCCACACACCCGCTAACGGGCGCCCATGCGCGCATTCGCTTTGCGCGATTTCGTTTTCGTGGTGCGGGAAGATGAGGTCGACGCCGCCGCCATGGATGTCGATGGGGCTGCCCAGCTCCTCCTCGATCATAGCCGAGCATTCGATATGCCAGCCCGGACGGCCCGCGCCGAACGGCGCCTCCCATTTCGGCTCGCCGGGCTTTGCTGTTTTCCATAGCGCGAAGTCGGACGGATGGCGCTTGTCGTCCTCGCCTTCGACCCGCGCGCCGGCCTTCAGCTCGTCCTGGCTTCGGCCCGAGAGTTTGCCGTAATCCGCATCCGCCGCGACCGAGAAATAGAAGCCGCTCTCGACCTTGTAGGCCGCGCCGTTGGCTAGGAGCTTTTCGATCACCGCGATCATCGCCGGCACGTTTTCGGTGGCGCGCGGCCTAAGCGTCGGCGCCATCACGCCGAGTGCGCCCATGTCCGCTTCGTATTGCGCTTCCACGTCGCGGGTAATCTCGCCGATCGGCACGCCGCGTTCGATCGAGGCGGCGATGATCTTATCGTCGATATCGGTGTAGTTGCGCGCGTAGATAACGTGCGCTTCGCCGTACACGTGGCGCAGCAGGCGAAATAGCACGTCGAACACCACCGGCGGGCGGGCGTTGCCGATATGCGCAAAGTTATGAACCGTCGGTCCGCACACATACATCGTCACCCGTTTGGGATCGGCGGGGACGAACGGCTCTTTGCGCCGCGTCAGCGTGTTGGTGAGTTCGATCAGCATTGAATGACCTTAGGAGAGGTCCGGTCTTTTGGGCAAAAGCTGCGGCCTTGAGGCAAAGTTGCGGGGGTGGGTTCTAGCGCTCCTGCGTGATACACTCCATATCCGTGTTGGAGCCGCGTTCGGCTCCGTCGCCTGAGGGTGTAGTGCTGCGGACGGGCGTTAAGACCGGGTGCTCGAACGAGACCCTCCCGGCTCGACCTCCGTCCCTCAGACCAAGGACCGAACTTCCCGATGAGTGAGATTCTGAAGTGGCGCTCGCCCAGTGAGGCGCAAGCGAAGCGGCCCTCGCGCGATGAAGCGATGGAAGCGGTGCGCACGCTGATCGCCTGGGCCGGCGACGATCCCGAGCGGGAAGGCTTGAAGGACACGCCGCAGCGCGTGATCGATGCCTATCGCGAATGGTGCGCCGGCTACGATCAATGCCCAGCGCAAGAGCTCGAGCGCGTGTTCGAGGACGTGCAGGGCTACGACGACATCGTCATGCTGAAGCAGATCGACGTCGAGAGCCATTGCGAGCACCACATGGCGCCCTTCCTCGGCAAGGCGTTCGTCGCCTATCTGCCGACCGACGCCGTGGTCGGCATTTCCAAGATCGCGCGGGTGGTGGAGATTTTCGCTAAGCGTCTGCAGACGCAAGAAACCATGACCAGCCAGATCGCCGAGGCGCTCAATGCATCGCTGAAGCCGCGCGGCGTCGCCGTGCTGATCGACGCCGAGCACCAGTGCATGTCCACCCGCGGTGTGCACCACAAGGACGTGACCACGGTGACGACGCAATTCACCGGCGCGTTCAAGGACGACGCCGAACTGCGCAACCGGTTCCTGAAACTGGCGGGGTATGGCTGAGGCGCCGATGCGCCAAGCGTTCCATACACTTTCCGTCGCCACACGCGGCAAGGGACTCTACCCAATTACCGACGACGCGCGCGCGTGGCTCGCGCAACAGAAGGCGGGCGACGGCCTGCTCTCGCTCTTCTGCCGCCACACCTCGGCCTCGCTGCTGATCAACGAGAACGCCGACCCGGACGTGCGCACCGACCTCACGGCGTACTTCGAGCGCATCGCACCGGAGGATGGGCCATACGTGCACGACGCTGAAGGTCCGGACGACATGCCTGCGCACATCCGCGCCGCATTGACGCAAACGCATCTCTCCATCCCGGTGCAGAACGGCGAGCCGCTGCTGGGGACGTGGCAAGGCATCTACCTGTTCGAGCATCGCCGCGCGGGGCACACGCGCGAGATCGCGCTCCACTTCATAGGCAGCTGAATTTCGGAACTCTCGCGTCGCCCACGCGATTGCCCTGTATGGGCAAAATCCTACGCCTCATCGCGACCATCTCCGGCGTCCTTCTCATTGTGGCGGGGCTGCCGCTGCTGTTGTCACCGATTCCGGTTGGACTAGTGATGATCGGTCTCGGCATCGTGCTGCTGGCCGCATCCAGCAAACACGCGCAGCGCTTCATCCGCGCCGAGCGCGATCAGCACCCGCACCTCGATGAAGAGCTTGATGAAATCGAACACCATATACCGCGTCAGGCGCGCAGACCGCTGGAGAAAACGCGGCCGTAGCTAGTCGGCGATCTGACGGTTCCCCGCCGTGGCAACGCGCGAACAGTTCTCCGCAGCTGCCTCCGCTGGTTCCGGCTTATGCACCAGCGTCACCAACACGAAGCTCAGCAGCATCAACAGATACCAGGATCCCATCTTCTGGATCGAGACGAGGCGCCAGCCGTCCTGCTGATCGGGATAGACCCACGCGGCGGCGAAGGTGCCGAGATTTTCGGCGAACCAAATGAACAGCGAGACAAGCAGCGCGCCGATCAGCATTGGCATGCTGCGCGGCCGCTTATCCGGTGTGAACACGAACCACGTGCGCCAAAAGATCAGCACCGAGAACGCAAACAGACCATAGCGGATGTCGATCGTATAGTGGTGCGTGAAGAAGTTGGCGTAAGCGAGGATGGCCAACGCCCACGGCGCCCATGACGGCGGGTAATTGACGAACTTCACTTCGAACAGCCGCCAGATGCGGGCGATGTAGGAACCGATGCAGGCGTACATGAAACCGGAGAACAGCGGCACGCCGCCGATGCGCAGCAAACTCTCTTCCGGATAGATCCAAGAGCCCTGAGCGGTCTTGAAGATTTCCATCACCGTGCCGACGGCATGGAAGATCAGAATCACCACCGCTTCGTCCCAGCGCTCAAGCTTGGTGGCGAGCAGAAACGCCTGGATCACCACCGAGGCGATCACCAGGAAATCGTAGCGAGCCAGCGCGGCGTCGTCTGGCCAGAACAGGTGGGTGCCGAGCAGAAGCGCGAGCATCAGCCCGCCGAACAGGCAGGCCCAGGCCTGCTTCAGGCCGAACAGCAGAAATTCGTAGGCCCAGCTGCGCCACTTCGAGCGCTCGGCCGAAGGCCGCGCCCAGACGTCAAACGCCGTCACTTGGGCCTTGATCCGGTCCTTCAAGCTCACGCGCGCGCCCCTCCCGTGCCCGCGCATCTAGCGCGGGGCGATATGGCATCTAAATGGACAGATATGCATTTTGTCGTGCTCGCCCTCCGTCTGGCCGGCGTCGTGCTTGGCGTGACCCTGATCGGCGTGGGCGTGCCGCTTTTCATCATGCCGATTCCACTGGGGCTCATCGTCATCGCACTGGGTGTTCTGGTGCTCATCGTCTCGAGCCGGCAGGCGGCGGATTGGGTGCGCCAGCGCCGCCAGCGCAATCCCGGCTTCGACCGCGGCATGCGCAAGGCGGAATCCGCGCTTCCACGCTTCATCCGCAGCATCCTTGGCAGCACAGCCCCGCACGGCGACTCGGCAGAACGCTAGCCCGCTTTCCCTCGCCGCGTAATCCCGCGTAGAGAGAGCGCATGAAGGTCGCCGTCGTCGGTCTGGGCGTGGCCGGTCTGAGCATCTGCGCTCGACTGGCGCTGGCCGGACACGACGTATCCGGCTTCGAGCAATTCGAGCCGATGCACGAGCGCGGCTCTTCGCACGGCGACACGCGCATCATGCGGCTGACGCCCGGCGAAGGCGAAGTGTATGTGCGCTTGGCGCGGCGCGCATCGGTGCTATGGCGCACGTGGGAAGGTTTGGCCGGGCGCCCCTTCATCGACTGGACCGGTGGGCTGATGGCCGGGCCGCGCGACTCGCCCTTCGTGGCCGCCTGCCGCGCCGCCAGTGAGAAGCCAGCGGCGTTGCTGCGCGGCGATGCGATCCACCCGCTGACGCACGGCTATATCGCTATGCCGTACGAATGGGACGTTTTCCGCCAGGAGGATTGCGGCGTCATCGCCGCGGACGCGACGCGCGCGTTCCTCTTGCGGCAAGCGCCGAAATGGGGCGCGAAGCTCAACCACAGTGTACGCATCGCCGCGCCGATTGAGGGGCCTTCGCTCAACGTCAACGGCGAAACCAGCGCTTTCGACGCCGTAATCGTCGCAGCCGGCGGCTGGGCGGGAAAACTGCTGCCGGAGTTCGCGGGGCGCCTAGCCGTACGCCGGCGTGTGACCGGGTGGTTCGCCACCAAGGCCGCGCGGCTCCTCCCGGTCGTCTGCGTTGACAACGAAGATGGCGTCTACGGCATGCCGGCGCCGCGCGGGCTCTACAAAATCGGGCTCCACGCCGTCGGCAAGGCTGTCGATGCGGACGAAATGCGCGAACCCGATGCGCACGACGCCCCTGCGCTCT
>CALBSY010000418.1 GCA_937967725.1 uncultured Alphaproteobacteria bacterium
AAAAGTCAGCCCAGGGCGTCTTCGAGAAGAGTTTCCAATTCCGTCAGACGCGTCGACATCAGGGCGGCGGCGGTGGAGGCGCTGGCGGGCCGGCCTGCGAAGCGGGCGCGCTTAGCCTTCACCTCCAACTTCTCCAGCGTCAGTTCGAGCCACGGGTCGGCGAAGGTCCAGCCGCCCATGTTCTTCGGCTCTTCCTGGCACCAAACCAGCTCTGCGTCCGGGAAGCGCGCCAATTCATGCATCACCGACTTCATCGGCCACGGATAGAATTGCTCGAGCCGCAAGATGTAGATGTCGTCGAGGCCGCGCTTCTCGCGCTCGTCCAACAAATCGAAATAGACTTTGCCCGAACACATCACCACGCGACGGATATCGCCGTCCGGCTTCAGCTTGACCGTGGTATGGCCGGTTTTCAGCTGTGCATCGTCCCACAGCACGCGATGGAACGAGGAGTCGGGACCGAAATCTTCTAGTGCGGAGACGCACTTCTTGTGCCGCAGAAGTGACTTTGGCGTGAACACAATGAGCGGCTTGCGGAAGTCGCGATGCAACTGGCGGCGCAGCACGTGGAAGTAGTTGGCCGGCGTCGTGCAATTGACAATCTGCATGTTGTCTTCAGCGCATTGCTGCAGGAAGCGCTCCAGCCGCGCCGACGAGTGCTCGGGGCCCTGCCCCTCGTAGCCGTGCGGCAGCAGCATGACGAGGCCGGACATGCGCAGCCACTTGCGTTCGCCAGAAGATATGAACTGATCGATCACCACCTGCGCGCCGTTCACGAAGTCGCCGAACTGCGCTTCCCATAGCGTGAGCGCCTTCGGCTCGGCGGTCGAATAGCCGTACTCGAACCCGAGCACCGCTTCTTCCGACAGCAACGAGTCGATCACTTCGTAATGCGCTTGACCTCGGCGGATATTGTTGAGCGGGGTGTAGCGCTCCTCGGTTTCCTGATCGATAAAGTGAGAGTGGCGCTGGCTGAACGTACCGCGGCACGAATCCTGTCCGGATAGGCGTACGTGGAAACCTTCGTCGAGCAATGTGCCGAACGCGAGGTGCTCGGCCAGCGCCCAATCAATATTCTGCCCTTCATCGATGGCTTTGCGCCGCGCTTCGATGACACGCGCAACGGTCTTGTGCATGTGGAAATCGCGCGGCAGTTCAGTGATGCGGCGGCCTATCTCGCGTAATTTTTCGAGATCGACTTCTGTCTTGCCGCGACGGTCGTCGTCATCGGGCAAGGTGAAGCCTGACCATACTCCATCGAGCCAATCGGCCTTATTGGGGCGATAAGACTTGCCGGCTTCAAACTCGCGGTCGAGGAAGGCGGCGAAGTCGTCGCTCCAGTTCTCGACGTCCTCGTTGGACACAACACCCTCTTCAGCGAGGCGCTCAGCATAGATTTGCAGCGTTGTCGGCTGATCCTTGACGCGCCGGTACATCACCGGCTGCGTCATGGTCGGGTCGTCGCCTTCGTTGTGGCCAAAGCGGCGATAGCAGAACATGTCGATGACGACGTCCTTGCCGAAGCGCTGGCGATATTCGGTGGCGACTTTGGCGGCGAAGGTCACCGCCTCCGGATCGTCGCCGTTCACGTGAAAAATCGGCGCCTGGACCATCAGCGCCACATCGCTTGGATACGGGCTTGAGCGCGAGTAGTGCGGCGCGGTGGTGAAGCCGATCTGGTTGTTGATGATGAAGTGCATGGTGCCGCCGGTGCGGTAGCCGCGCAGGCCCGACAGCGCGAAGCACTCGGCCACCACCCCCTGCCCCGCGAACGCGGCGTCGCCGTGGATCAAGAGGGGCATCACGCGCGCACGCAGCGCGAACAGATCCTCATCCGGCGTCCAAAGCTGGCGCTGTGCTTGCTTGGCGCGCGCTTTGCCGAGCACAACGGGATCGACGATTTCGAGATGGCTTGGGTTGGCGGTGAGCGACAAATGGACGTTGTTGCCGTCAAACTCGCGATCGGACGACGCGCCTAGGTGATACTTCACGTCGCCCGAGCCCAGCACATCGTCGGGCGTCGCGGAGCCGCCCTGGAATTCGTTGAAGATGGCTTGGTAGGGCTTGCCCATAACCGCCGCGAGCACGTTGAGGCGACCGCGGTGCGCCATGCCGAGCACGATCTCCTCGACGCCGAGGGCGCCGCCGCGCTTGATGATCTGCTCGAGCGCCGGGATCATGGCTTCGCCGCCATCGAGGCCGAAGCGCTTGGTGCCCGGATGGCGCTTGTGCACGAACTTCTCAAACGCTTCGCCTTCGATCAGCTTCTTCAAAATCGCAATCTTGCCTTCCGGCGTGAAGGCGATCTGCTTGTCCGGCCCCTCGATGCGCTCCTGCAGCCAGCTCTTCTCGGCCGGATCGGTGATGTGCATGAACTCCACGGCGAAAGTGGAGCAATAAGTGCGTTTGAGGATCGCGAGCATCTCGTTGATGGTCGCGGTCTCCAAACCAAGCACGCCATCGATGAAGATGGGGCGGTCGTAATCGTCCGGCCCAAAGCCGTGATTGGCCGGATCGAGTTCGCCCGGCGGCTCGCGCACTTCGATGCCGAGCGGATCGAGTGTGGCGGCCAAGTGACCACGCGTGCGGTAGGCGCGGATCATCATCAGCGCGCGCACGCTGTCGCGCGTCGCCTGCTGCACGTCTTGCGCCGAGGCGCTTGGCAGCCGTGCACGCACTTTGCTTTCGAACTTGTCCGCCAAGCCGGCCCAATCGCCATCGAGCAGCCGCGTGGTTTCGGTCGTCTTCGGCGCGGCAAGATCGGCGCGGTACCAGGACGGCCCGGTGATGGCCCGGCGCACGGCTTCGGGGTCCTCGCGCACTTGGTCGAAGAACGCGCGCCAGCTCGGATCGACCGAATTGGGATCGCGGGCGTAGCGCGCCGCCATTTCTTCTACGAACGTGGCGTTGGCGCCGTAGAGAAAGCTGGTTTCCAACAGGGCTGTGTTCGGCAAGCTGCGGGCGTCGTCCGCCATAGGAACGCTGACCTCTCGGGAATCACTGGGCGACAAGGGAGATATAGGCCGCCGCCCGCGCGGCGCCCCTTCTAAAGTGCGTCGCGGCGGGATTGAAGGGCTGCGCTGACGGAAGGATGGCTCTCAGCCCTTCAACACCTCCGCCATCGTCCTCCCCAACGCGGCGGGGTGCGGAGCAACCTTGATGCCTGCGGCTTCCATGGCGGCGATCTTACTCTCGGCGTCGCCCTTGCCGCCGGAGATGATGGCGCCGGCATGGCCCATGCGCCGACCGGGCGGCGCGGTGCGGCCCGCGATGAACCCGACGGTCGGCTTCCAACGGCCCTTCTTCTTCTCGTCGGCCAGGAATTGCGCCGCGTCTTCTTCGGCGCTGCCGCCGATCTCACCGATCATGATAATCGCTTGGGTTTCGTCGTCGGCGAGGAAACGCTCGAGCACGTCGATGAATTCCATTCCCTTCACCGGATCGCCGCCGATACCGACAGCGGTGGTCTGGCCGAGATTTTCGTTCGTGGTCTGGAACACGGCTTCGTACGTCAGCGTGCCGGAGCGCGACAGAATGCCGATCTTGCCCTTCTGGAAAATCTGGCCCGGCATGATGCCGATCTTGCACTCGTTCGGCGTGAGGATGCCCGGACAATTCGGAACAAGCAGGATCGAATCCGATTTTTGCAGCTTCGCCTTCACCCGCACCATGTCGAGCACCGGAATGCCCTCGGTTATGCAGACGATGTAGGGGATCTCGGCCTCGATCGCCTCTTCAATGGCCGCGGCCGCGCCCGCGGGCGGCACATAGATTACGCTGGCGTCCGCGCCGACCCGTTCCTTGGCCTCGGCCACGGTGTCGAACACCGGCAGGCCCAGATGGGTCTGACCGCCTTTGCCGGGAGAGACCCCGCCCGTCATCTTCGTTCCGTATGCAATCGCCTGCTCGGAGTGGAAGGTGCCGTTTTTCCCGGTGAAGCCTTGGCAAATCACGCGGGTTGCGGCGTTGACGTAGATGGACATTTGGCCCCCAGAAACGCGCCTTTTGCAGCGCGGCACGGGCATAACGCAGGCGCGCGCAATTGCAAACCCGCCCGGCGCCGCACGCGCGCCGCGCCCATGCCGGCGACGCGCCCGGCGCAACGGGGCCAGGATTTATCTTAT
>CALBSY010000419.1 GCA_937967725.1 uncultured Alphaproteobacteria bacterium
GTGAGGTGATCTTCCCAATCTTTCTCGGTTGGGCGCTCGCCCGGCAAAGCCGGCAGCTTGCCTTGCATGAAGGCGCGGAAGCTCTGCCCCGAGCAGTCGAGATATTTGCCGCCGCGATAGACAAAATACATCGGCACATCGAGCGCATACTGAGCGTAGCGTTCGAAGCCCATGCCGTCTTCGAAGACCCAGGGCAGCATGCCGGTGCGGTCGGGGTCGGTGTCGCCCCAGATGTGGCCGCGATAAGAAAGAAAACCGTTCAGCCGTCCTTCGGCGAATGGCGAGTTGGCGAACAGCGCGGTGGCGATCGGTTGCAGCGCCAGCGCGACGCGAAACTTCTTCACCATGTCGGCTTCGCCGCCGAAGTCGAGATTGGTCTGCACCGTGGACGAGCGAAACATCATCTGCCGCCCGAGCCGGCCGACTTTGCCCATGTAGTTCCGCATGATCTTGTAGCGGCCCTTGGGCATGACGGGAGTTTCTTCGAGCGACCAGAGCGGCGAAAAACCCAACCCCAGAAACGCAATGCCCATCGCATCGGCGACGCCGCGCAACTGGCTCAGGTGCGAGCCGGTTTCGGCGCAGGTCTGGTGCAGATGTTCGAGCGGCGCGCCAGAAAGTTCGAATTGACCGCCTGGCTCGAGCGTGATCGAGGCGAGGCCGTCCTTCAGGGCGATCGTGCTGTCGCCCTCTTTGGTGCGCTCCCAGGCGTATTTGTCCGAAAGCGCGTTGAGCAGGGCGCCGATGCCGCGCTCACCTTCATAGGGCACGGGTTCGAGCGTATCGCGATAAAAGGCGAACTTCTCGTGCTCGGTGCCAATGCGCCATTTCGAACGGTCGGTCTTCACACCTTTCTCGAAGTGCGCGACCAGCTCGCGGAAGTCGGTCAGCACCGGCGCGTCGTTCTTGGTCTTGGCCAAACCTATCCTCCCCGGCCCATATTGCGCGGGATGTGGCGTGCCGGAGTCTTTCCTGCAAGCGGCGGCGGTTCAAGACCTCCAGTCGCCCCACACCGCCTGGATCACGCTTAACGCTGCGATCACCGCGGTCTCCGCGCGCAGGATGCGCGGGCCGAGCGATACCGGCATGACGTAGCCCAGGCTGCGCAGCATGCGCCGTTCCTCCAACGTAAACCCACCTTCGGGGCCGATCAGGAGCGCGAGAGCCTTCGAAGGTCTTTGCGCCGCGAGGGCGTCAACGATGGGCTTTGCCCGTCCGGTCTCACCGCCCCACGGCGCGTTCGCGTCGTCGCCGGCTTCGTCGGCGTAGATCAGCGTGCGCGCCGCATCCCAACCATCCAGCGCCTTCGCCAATGGCAAAGGTTCGAACAGCTCGGGCGCCTCGAAGCGTTCAGATTGCTCCGCGGCTTCGCGTGCAATGGTCTGAAGGCGGTCGAGGCGGACTGTCTCCGCGATCGTGCGCTGCGTGATCACCGGACGAATGCGGCGGACGCCAAGCTCGGCCGCCTTCTCGACAATCAAGTCGGTCGCGTGCCGTTTGACGGGGGCGAACAGCAGATCGAGGTCGGACGTTGCGCGTGCGTCGCGGAGCTTGTCGCCGACACGCACGCTCATGCCGCGTTTGCTCCTGGCGCTGACGCGCGCGCGCCACTCGCCATCCTCGGCGTTGAACACGCGCAGCGCGTCGCCTTCTTTCAGGCGCAGCACCGTGCCGACATGACGAGCTTGACCCTCAGTCAGTTCGAGTTCAGCGCCAGTGGCGAGTTTTGCGTCGATGAGGAGTCGCGGCTGGGCCATCACCGTCTTGCTGCCTCCTTATTGCAAGCTCATGCAAGCACGTTCGCTGTGACCGCACCGCCTCAGCCAGCCGAACTGGACCGCGCTCGACGCCCCTCCTGCGGGTGGCGGATTGCCGGGGTGACAGCCGCGCGCCATGCTTGTGGCGGCCATGGGCAACGCACTCGATCATTCGCTTTACACGCCGCGGCTGCGGCTTGAGCCGGTGACGCCGGCGCTGGCCGAGGCTGCGCGCGCGGGGCAGGCTGCCTTCGCCGACGTTATCGGCGCTGAAGCGCCAGCCGAATGGTGCGCCTCCAGCCTGCAATTGGTCGCGCGTTCGGTTCCGGAGACCTGGGGCAAAGCCGCGCCGACACGCGCGATCGCTGTTCATCGTGCGGAGGGAGCGGTCATTGGCGACGTGCGTTTCGAGCCATCGCTTCGCGCCGCGCGCGAGTTCGAGATCGGATACAGTATCGCCCGCAGCCGGAGGCGGCAGGGCTATGCGGTTGAAGCCGCGGGCGCCGTGATCGATTGGCTGTTCGAGGATGGCGGCGCCGACACCATCCTCGCCGGCTGCGACAGCAGGAACGTCGCCTCAGTACGCAATTTGCGGCGAGTGGGCTTC
>CALBSY010000420.1 GCA_937967725.1 uncultured Alphaproteobacteria bacterium
CGGATGTTCGGCTCGGCTTCCTGAATCCCCATAGCCGCGAGCCGTTCTGAGAGCTGGGCATAGGTCACGCCAGCGCGTTTCAGCTCGGCCTTCAGGGTGCGCTGCGCCAGCGCCTCAAAATCCGGGTGATCGGCCAAGGGCTTAGCTCCTAGTTGCAAATGCATCTTATACGATGCTTTTGCCCTTGTACACAGTGCTATTATGTACTATATACGATGCATAGGCATCGGAAACGTTACATCCCATGGCGCAGCACTTTCTCCTCACAGCTAAGGCAAGGACCCTGTCCTTGGCCGCTGTGATGCGCCTTTCGGACGATGAGGCGTTTCAAGTCTTCAAAGAGTGCCGCTGGGAAGGCGGCGAGCCTGAGTGCCCGAAGTGCTCTAGCCGCGCGGTCTATACCTACGCTGCGCGCCGCATCTTCAAGTGCAAGGCTTGCTGCGCGCAATTCAGCGTCACGAGCGGGACCATCTTCGCGGGCCGCAAGCTGGCGATCCGTGACTATCTCGCGGCTATCGCGCTCTTTGTGAACGGCGCCAAAGGCGTCTCCATGCTCCAGATGAGCCGGGATCTGAACGTGCAGTACAAAACTGCGTTCGTTCTCTGCCACAAGCTGCGCGAAGCCATGGCGTCCAAGCAGCTGACGTGGACCATGGACGGCGAAGTCGAGATCGACTCTAGCTTCTATGGCGGCACCATCCGTCAAGAAAACAAGGTCACTGAGCGCGTTGATCGCCGCCTAAAGCGCCACCAAACCGGCAAGCGCCGCGCTGTGGTGGCCATGCGCGAACGTGGCAAGGACGGGCGCACGCTTCCGTTCGTCTTCAAGAACGAAGCGCAAAGCGTTCGCACCATTGCCGAGCGTGTGGCGCCGGGCGCGAAGATTTACGCCGACGAAGCGACGGTGTGGGATCAGCTACACGCGATCTTTCACGTCGAGCGGATCAATCACAGCATCGCGTTCTCGGATGACGGCGTTTGCACCAACCAAGTGGAAAGCTACTTTTCGCGCCTGCGCCGCTCAGAGCTTGGCGTCCACCATCATTTCAGCCCGCAATACCTGCACCAATACGCGGGCGAGATGGCGTGGCGCGAGGATCACCGGCGCAAGTCCAATGGCGAGCAATACGCTTGCGTCACCAAGCTAGCGCTGCAACATCCAGTCAGCCGGAACTGGAAGGGCTACTGGCAGCGCACCGAAACGTAAGACGGCGTTCTGAGGATCGTGTAGCGCGAGAGCCATGACAAACGATCCTCGCCGCCATATGCGTGACGCTATGCAACTCTTCGACGCATCGAAACCCCGCACATCGCCATCATCCAATGCATGTACTCCGCCACCTGCCGAGCGTGCTCCCCCTGAGCCTCCGAAGCGCCGTCGATAACGCCGATACGCGATGCTTGAACGTAGGCTACAGGCGACGGCTGCGCCGCTGCGACCTCGTTCATTAGGAACAGAACAAGGCGCTCCAAGCCCTCTAAGGCGGCCCCATTTGAGACTGTTGGTTGGGGAGGGAAATCATCGTGATTCATGGCGCCAACCTAGCCTAAGCGAGCGCCCATAGATACTCGCCCATGGAACGCGCTTTACGTCCCGTGACGAGCTTTGCGCTCTGCATCTGCCTTAGCGCCTTGCCAATGCGGCGCACTACATCCGCCAACATGCGCCGGTCGCGCGCGTCCTTGTTCTCTAGGCTGACAAGGCGCTCCGCCAACTGGCGCGACGTGCTGGGGCCATGCTCTTTGAGCGAGCCCAGCAAGAACTGGCGTAGCTCGCCCCTGTAGAACAGCACCACGCGCGGCACGCGGGGCGTGAGCTTGACGGGGCCGTCATAGCCAAGCCGCTCAAGAACGCGGTCCAGCGCCTCTATATCGTTCGCCAGCACGCCTTCACGTTCGCGGATGACGGCTAGCTCCTCCAACATCTCCGCGCGCTTGGAGATGAGCCCGGCTATGGTGTGCTGGTAAGTTTCGGTGCGGGCTTTGCGGGAGGGCGGCATGGCTGAAAGAGTTGGGGCTGGCTGGAAGTGGTTGGCGGGCATCCTGCTCGTGCTGGTCGCGGTGCAGACGCTCGCGCTTGGCGCCATCCTAGGAAGGCTCACCGAAATTCAGGCTCATATTATGGTCTGGGAGCGGCTGGATTCCATGCGCCACTAGGTGTGCCTGCTACATAAGTCCGCACTTCCGAACATCCGTGCTGCGCGACGCCGGCGGGTGGGATCCATATAATGTCACCGAAGACGCCGACCTTGGCTACAGGCTGGCGCGGGGCGGCTTCTACTCCGGCGTGATCGGTCCGCCGACTTGGGAAGAAGCGCCGGTCAAGCTCGCCGCGTGGATCAACCAGCGCACACGCTGGATCAA
>CALBSY010000421.1 GCA_937967725.1 uncultured Alphaproteobacteria bacterium
GTCCACCTTCATTGCTTCCAACCCCACTACGCCTGCGCCGCCGGAAATGACTAACCCATCTCGATCCTTGTCGTAGGCGCGCGAGGCCTTTTCCGGCGTTTCGTTGTACTTGGTGCTCATCGCGCCCATGGCGTCGAACAGAACCGACAGCGTCCAGTCCAGTTCTTCCGAACCGCCCGCAAACACAATATCCTGCTTGCCTTCAGCGATGTGCTCATATGCGTTGCCGATGCAATGCGCACTGGTGGCGCAAGCCGAGCTGATCGAATAGTTCACGCCTTTGATTTCGAACGGAGTCGCCAGCGTGGCGCTCGCAGTCGAGCTCATGGCTTTCGGCACCGCGAACGGCCCGACCCGCTTGGCGCCTTTCTCGCGCGCGGTGTCCGCAGCCTGCACGATAGCCCGCGCCGAGGGGCCGCCTGAGCCCATGATGATGCCTGTGCGCGGATTCGAGATTTCTTCCGGCGTTAGGCCAGCGTCCTGGATCGCCTGATCCATGGCGATGAAATTCCAGCCGGAACCCTCGCCCATGAAACGCATGTTACGCTTGTCGACGACTTCCTCTGGCTTCACTTGCGGCGCGCCGTGCACCTGGCTGCGCATGCCTTTCTCGCCGTACTCGGGCGCTGCGACGATGCCGGACTTGGCCTCGCGCAAGCTGGCGAGGACTTCCTGCGTATTGTTGCCGATCGAAGAGACGATCCCCATTCCGGTGACGACGACGCGGCGCATCGAATGCTCCTCTTACGGTTTCATCTGCACTTCGAGCTGTTCGGGGCTGAACAGGCCTACCTTCAGGTCTTTGGCGCTATAGATAGGGACGCCGTCGGCCTTCACGACGCCGTCGCCGACCCCCATGTGCAGCTTGCGCTGGATCACGCGCTTCATGTCGATCTCGTAGGTGACGAGTTTGGTTTGCGGGGTGATCTGACCGCGGAATTCGACTTCGCCGACACCCAGCGCCCGGCCCCGGCCCGGCGAACCCGCCCAGCACATGAAGAAACCTACTAATTGCCACATCGCGTCGAGCCCTAGGCAGCCCGGCATCACCGGATCGCCGCGGAAGTGGCACTCGAAGAACCAGCGCTCGGGGTTGATGTCGTACTCGGCCAGGACGTGGCCCTTGCCGTGACTGCCGCCATCGATGCTGATGTTGGCGATGCGGTCGAACATCAACATCGGCGGCAGCGGCAATTGGGCGTTGCCGGGGCCAAACATGCGGCCTTCACCGGACGCGATCAGGTCTTCGAAGGATAGTGAGGATGGGCGGCCGGTCGTCGCCATGCGGTGCGCTGCCTTTTTTGCTGGTCGCCCGGCTTACCTGCCGGGTAGGGCAGCGGCAAGGCGCGCCGGCGCTTTTAGCGCCGCCGACGCGGCGGGTCCGGCACACGCGTTTCGGTCAGAATGCGCCATTCGCCCGCGCCATCGCGGCGCCAAACGATGAGATAGCGGCCCTGCACCGCTTCGGCCCCACGCATCACCTGGACGTAGCGTCCGCTGGTCACGCCCATGTCGCCGGAGCTGGCAACGTGGACGCGATCGGGCTGCCAGTACATTTGCCCTGCGTTTGAAGGCTGGGTCAGTCCAGTGGAGATGGCTTCTGGCCCTGCGTAGGCTTCACCGGGACGGATGACGATGCCGTCGGCGGGATCAATCGACGCGGCCAGGGCGCTGCCCAGGCCGTGCTGCTGCGCGGCGGCCGATAACTCACGCTCAAGTTCGAGCAGCTGGCGGTCGGGTGGCGGCGCGAAGGCGGGCGCGGCGGCGGCTTCGCTTGAGTTAGAAGAATAGGTCGGCGTCAGCGGCTGCGGTCCGCCGGATTGTGTCAGGTCCGGCAGCGTCTCACAGGCCGCGAGCGCGCTCGCGGCAAGCGCCAGCATCAACACACGCATTGGCACATCCCCCTCGCCGTTACGATTATGGTTAATCGGAACCGGGGCAGGGGAAGGTGTCCAGGCTTTTCGCGTGAGGGCCGAACCTCAGACGCCGTCGCAGGTTGCCGCGCCCCAGAGCGCGCCGGCTTCAACCCAGCCGACGCGTCCGCCGACGGCGACGCGGCGCCAGTCGCCATCGCAACCGGTCAGCGCGCCGATAACACCTGGCGCAAGATACGCGACCGGAGAGGCTCCCTCACGCGCGGCGCGGCGCAAAGCGGCGGCTTCGCGGACGTACGCCGTACGGCGGGGGTCTAGATTCTGCGCGTGCATCCACACTTCCGCGCCGTCAGGATCCACCACGCGCCGCCAAGGGCCGCTCTCGCCAGTGACCTGCAGCGGCAGGCCTGCGCGCTCGTAGACCCAATCGATGCGATGCTCGAGGCCGGGTCCGTGGCGGCCGTTGGCGCCTTCAACTTTGAGGCTGACAAAACGGGGAACGGGCAGATTGGAGTCCGGACCGAGCGCCGGCGCGTTGGCGGCGGCGTTGCTCAAACACAATATGGCCATAGCCGCGATCATCGCGGCGGACATCCCACGGCGCATCACCCAACCTCGAATGCTTTTCCGCCGCTTTTTTGGGCGGAGGCGGGATGATGCGACGGTCGTGTGAAGGCGAGTTTAACGCTCGCCTTGGAGTGACAGCTTCCGTGGTTTATGCAGGCTGAATGCGGTCTAAGAAGCTGAAGGTTGTCGTCACCCGAC
>CALBSY010000422.1 GCA_937967725.1 uncultured Alphaproteobacteria bacterium
CCCACGCAGGACCAGCCACGCTCGCGGCGGGCATGGGCGCAATGATCAGCCAAGCGCAAAAAACCAGCACGCTGCTGATGCTGATCGCCACCGCCGGCGCATGTGCGTGCAGCTGCGTCCAAGTTAACCGGCCTTGCGCTTCCTCCGCTAACGGTTTGCGGTAGGCCAACGAAACGCCGCCGAGCGCCGCAAAGCTGAGCAGCGCCAGCGCACGGCCGAGATCGTCGATCGCAAGCGCCGCGGCGAACCAGAAGTAGAGGCCCGCGAGCGTGGCGGCGGCGAGCACGCGCGAGCTTCTCAACGCCGCTAGGCCAAATCCGGCAGCGCCCACCGCGGCGATATAGAGCGTCAGCGCGGCGGAGGGCCAAAGCGGCGCGTCCGCCAGCGGCGGCGCCATCAGCGCCATCATGATTGCTGCTACGCCAAGCGCCTGACCGTGCAGGAAGGACAAGCCAATCAGGATCGACGCACATACTGCGAGGAGCGCCGCGGCCGCGCCAAATGTGATGAAGCCGTAAAGCCCGTGCGCGGCCCAAGCTGTTGCATAGAGCGCGACCACGCCGGCCCCCGCCAGCAGCGCCGCGACCAGCGGATGTCCGGGCGGGCGTGCGAGTGCGGTGCGGCGCGCCCATTCGCTGGCGCCGAGCAGGGCGAAGCTCAGGGCTAGCGCGGCGGCGAGCTGTACCTGTGGCGTAAACCAATTTTGTTGCGCCGCGAACGACACAAGGAAGATCGCGCCCAAAGCCGCCGCGCCGGCCGCGAGCCACGCGAGCCCATTTTCGGCCAACCATTGCTCGAACTTGCGGTCGGAGCTTGGGCGCGGCCAGCGGAATGGCTCGAATGCGCGCGCGGCTTCGGCAGCCGACGGCGCCGGCGGAGGGCCCGCGTCGTTTGAGGTTTCGGGCAGCGGCGTGTCGAGCAAGAGCGGCTCTTGCTCTCCTGGCGGCAATGGCGTGTCGAGAATGAGCGGCTCGCGGTCGTCCGGCGGCAACGGCTGGTCCAACAGCAGTGGCTCGTCTTGAGGCGTCGGTCCGGATCCCGACGCAGGAGGCGTCGCTGGCGACGGCGCCGGCGGCGCCCAAAGAGATTCAGCCGCCGCTGCGCTCAGCCGGCGCTCAAGCTCGCTCACTCGGCGCGATAGCGCGCCGACGCGCAAACCCTGCCAGACAGCGACGCCGGCCAGGACAAGGATGATGAGCCATTCCATGCCCGCCCCTCGGGATCAGCCGCAGACGTTCCGGCAGAGGTGGCGCGTGTGCAAGGGCTTGCGCCGTTGAAGCTGTTGGGCTTTCGCCATGAAGGAGAAGTTTGCGCCTGGCGCGCGCGCGTGCTCAATGCGGCGCATGCAGTACGCGTTTGAACCGCCGCCGCAGCCCTCCGTCGCGATTGCAGGGAGCGATGCACGCTTTCCGGTGCGCCGCGTCTTCTGTGTCGGGCGGAATTACGCGGACCATGTGCGCGAAATGGGAAACGACCCCAAGAGCGAACCACCGATCTTTTTCACCAAACCGGCGGACGCGGTGGTCGAGAGCGGCGCTGTCATACCGTACGCGCAGGATACGGCGAACCTGCACCACGAAGTGGAACTGGTGATCGCTGTCGGGCGCGGCGGGCGCGACATCGATGCGGGCGCGGCGCTCGACCGTGTGTGGGGCTATGGCGTCGGCGTCGATCTCACGCGGCGGGATCGGCAGGCCGAAGCGAAGAAGGCGGGCGCGCCGTGGGACGCGGCGAAGGCGTTCGATCAATCGGCGCCGGTTGGGGCGCTGACGCCGGTGAGCGCGTGCGGACACCCCGCCAAGGGACGCATCTGGCTGTCGGTCAATGGCGAGGCGCGCCAGGACGCGAACCTCGCCGAGATGATCTGGAGCGCGCCTGAAATCATCGCCGCGCTGTCGCGCTCGTGGGAATTGCGCGCCGGCGATCTCGTCTTCACCGGCACGCCGTCAGGCGTGGGCGCGTTGCAGCGCGGCGACGCGGTACAGTGCGGGATCGAGGGGCTGCCTGAGCTCAGGTTCTCCATTGCCGGCTAGCGTCGGCCATTGGCCCAGAGAACGAAGAATGACTAGACGTAAGTGGGCGCTGCTCAATCATAGCGATGCTGCACTGGCCGCGACTAGGCTTCTCGGCGGCGCTCGTGTGCAAGAGGTGGCATTTCAGGCGCTGTCCTGGAGACTGCTTCTTACCCGGCCGCTGGATGGGCGCACGCGAGAATTTGTCATCTCATCGGACTCAGACATTTCCGCCGATGGAGAGCGCTTCGTGGACATGGAGCGAGACATCGTGACGGCCATGGCGTTGTTGCACGGCTTGATTGGCAACGTGGTGCAAGAGGTGCAGGCCCTGGGTCCAATGCACTATCGTATCGTGCTCGAGGATCAAACACTCGTCGTGCGTGAACTCAGTGAAGCTGTCGACAATGCGATGAAAGTGTATGAGCACCCGCCGGGGGAAGAGATATTCTGCGGGTGATTTATTCAAGCGTCCCCGATCGGCGAGACGGAGACGTTACGCCTCCAGCGCCAGCAATGCGAACGTCGCTAGCCAGTGCTCGCCCATATAGTCGCCGGCGACGTGGGGCAGGCTGGCGTCGATGTGCCGCTCGGCGGCGTCGCGCGCGATGCGCGCAAGCGGACTGTCCGCATCATGTGCGGCGGCAATCGAGCGCCAGCACCAGGCGCGCGAAAAATTGAGTCCGTCTAGGTGTGCGATCTTGCCGTCGCTGCGGTCCGAGACGCGCGCCGGCGCAAACAATGTCGCTGGTTCGCCATCGCGCGCCTGGGGCAGGAAGCGCGCGAACCAGGCGCGGAAGGCGTCCGGCGCCAGAAAGCGGCGCATGCATTCGGCTTCCATCAGCGTGGGCGAGAGAAAGTCGTCCTGGCTTGGCTCCCAGGCTTGGGCGTCTTCGTCGCCAAGATACCAGGCGAACGCCTTGTCGCGCAGCAGCGCGAAGAGGTCGGGATCGGCCGGCTCGGCGTAGTCGGCGGCAAGCCGCAACGCGAACGCCGTCGAGGAATGCACGCCGGTGCGGATCGGATAGTCCGCCAGCGGAAGAAAGTCCTTGAACGGCCAGAGGGCGCAAAGTTGCGGCGGCGCGCGCCCCCGCGCCGTCGCGATGCTGCTCCAGCTCCGCCTGCAGCGTCAAAAGCCAACCCCAACCATAAGGCCGCTCGAAGCCGCGCGCGGAGGGCTTCGCAAGATAAGCGCATTCAACTGCGACATTCTCTGTGCTGATGCGTTCGTCGAACAAGGTCGCGATCTGTCCCGCGCACGACAAATCGGGATAACAGCGGACGATCCGCGCCAGAAGCCAATAGCCGTGGACGCACGAGTGCCAGTCATAGCTGCCGAAGAAGATCGGATGCAGCGCGCGGGGGCCTTGCACGTCGTCCGGGCCCGCCATGACGTGATCGAGCTTGTTGGGATATTCGCGCCCGACATGCGCCAGCACTAGCGCGGCGAACTTCTCGGCGATGTCGCGGGTCAGTGTGGTCATGGGAAGGCCAGGAAGCGCATCAGCAGGATATTGGCGATCAGGAGTGGGATGGCGGTGGGGATTTGCGCGCGGATAACGCCGTTAAGCGCAAGCTTGCGGTCGGGCAGCTCTAAAAGATTCGCCGGCACCACGTTGAAATTTGCGGCCATCGGCGTCATCAGCGTGCCGCAGAAGCCCGCCAGCATGCCGATGGCGCACACGCGCGCCGGATCGCCGCCGAGCTCAAGCACGACGTAAGGCAAACCAACCGCCGCGGTCATGACTGGAAACGCGGCGAAAGCGTTGCCCATGATGATGGTGAAGAGCGCCATGCCGATGCAATACGCGGCCACGGCCAGCGTGCGCGTGTCGAGCGGGATGTATTGCGAGAAGATGAGGCCAACCTGTTGACCGACGCCTGCGGCGAGAAACACCGCGCCGAGCGAAGCCAGCATTTGCGGCAGCAACGCCGCCCAGCCGACCGAATCCATTAGCCGCCGGCCCTCCTGCAGCGGCGCCAAGAGCGGCGGCTTCAGCCACAGCATCAATACGCCGACGGCGATCAGAACGCCGATGACGAGCGAGATCAGCGTCTTGTCGCCTGCGGCGATCAGTTGCGGGCCCCATTCGGTGTATTGCACGATCAGCGTGCCGCCGAGCGCGACCGCTGGAATGATCAATGCCGGCAAGAAGAGCAGATTGCCTCGCCGCTCTGCGCTGGATCGGCGTTCTTCCGCGCTGGTTGTGGCCGGTTTGCCTTGGCCGAGGCCGAGCGCTGCGAGCGCGACGAGTCCGAGCGCGAGCAGACCGTTGCCGAGATCGCTGATGATGTCGCCGGCCCAGAAGCTCATCGCCAACAAGCCCCAGAACAAGGCGTTGCGCAAGCGACGCGCGTTGGCGCGATCCAGTCCCGAGAGAATTGCAAGCGCGGCGAAGAAACCGCCGCCCACGATGTAGGCGTGATCGAGCGTGATCATTGCGCCGCCTCCGGCGCAGCATCGGGCGCCGCTGTCTTAGCCGTGAGCGCGCGCTTCAGCCGCCGGTCGAGCAGCCAGAGCCGCACGCTATGAATGATGAGGGCGGCGATGGCGGTCGGGATGGCCCAGATCGAAAGCTGCAACGGCTCGACGATAATGCCGTTGGTTTCGAGGAAGCCTTTGATCAGTAGGATCGAGGCGATGGCGATGAAGATGTCTTCGCCGAAGAAAAGCCCGATATTGTCCGCCGCGGCCGAGTGCGAACGGATGAGGAAGCGTTCGCGGTCAGGCACGGCGCCGTAGCGCGCTTCGGCGGCGCCTTCGGCCATTGGCGCTACCAGCGGCCGCACCATTTGCGGGTGGCCGCCGAGGGACGTTAGGCCAACCGCAGCAGCAACCTGCCGGATGACAAAATAGACCCACAACAGGCGGCCCACAGTCGCCGCCTTCACATTGGCGATAGTGATGCGCGCGCGTTCTTGCAGACCGGCTCGTTCGAGCAGGCCAATTGCGGCAAGCAAAATCCAGGTGAGGCTGATGTAGCGGTTGTCGTTGAAGGCGGCGCCGAAATTCGCCAGCGTGTCGCGCCCGGCGAGATACATGATCATAAGATCAGCGTTTGGCGTCCACGCCGCCGCAAGTCCCGTCGTCAATGCCGCCGCCATCACCACCAGCAGCGGATTGGCGCGCAACACAAAACCCAGCACCACTACGCCAATGCCCAATAGAACAAGCATCGCACCCCCGCTGCGTTTCGTCGTTTTGCCGCTGAAGCCCTGGCCCCGCGCCCTAGGTGTAAGCCGTAGGAAGGAGTCCGCCGATGGTCAAATGGCTTTCTCTCGCGTTTGCGCTGGCGGCGGCAAGCTGCGCTCGTGAACCTGGCGGCGCAGATACGCCGTCGCCGGTGCGATTGGAGCAGGTGTGGCGGCTCGACGGCTTCGCCAATCCGGAAAGCGCGACGCTGGACGAAAGCGGCGCGGTGCTGTTCGTCACCAATGTCAATGGCGAGGGTGAGGCCGAAGACGGCAACGGTTTCATCTCGCGGGTTTCGCTTGATGGCGTAATGCTAGAGCGGGAATGGGCGCGCGGTCTCGACGCGCCGAAGGGGATCGCGCGGGCGGGAAATTTGCTCTACGTGGCCGAGATCAACGAGGCGGCTGTGATCTCGGCTCTCGGCGGGTCCACGCCAGAGGGGGGG
>CALBSY010000423.1 GCA_937967725.1 uncultured Alphaproteobacteria bacterium
TATCTGCCGGTCGCAATTGCGACCACACTATGCACCTAGGTTATGTAGATATGCCGGCTAGACCGAGGGCGCTGACGCGCCGCTGCTCCGCCTTGAGCGCCTTGCCAAACGCGTCGATCATTCGCCGTGCGGCTATGGGCACGCCCTGAACCACCGAATAGGCCGCAGTCACAGGCAGACTGAGGCTCGGCTCGAAGGGCAAAACCCGCACCGGATCGCCTGCCTGACGCGCGCTATCGGCGAGACTCGCCGCGGTGAAGCAATCGACAATCGCCACGCCCAATCCACGTCGCGCCAAATCGCAGGCGAGCCGGTAGGTCTGCGCCCTGACGAACGACTCCGGTCTCACGTCACGTGAACGGAGGCGTTGGGCGACAAGTCGGCCAAGCGGTTCGTTTTCATCGAGACCAATGATCTTGAGCCCCGCCAGGTCGTCGAACCGAACAACCTTTGCTTTCCGCAGCTCGTCCGTGACAAAGCACGCGAGGGACGCGCGGCCGACTTCGAGCGCCTCCAATCCGGGCGGCCCGCCCTCGATGCCAAACGTGAAGCCGACGTCGAAGCCATGCGCCGGTCGCCCGAGTGCGGCGAGCAAATCGCCTGAATGCTGCGTTGAAAGTTCGAAGCGGACGCGGGGATGTTCAGCAGCGTACAGCGCCACCGCCTCCGGCAAGATGTGCAAGCCAAGGGAGGGCGTCGAGGCGACACGGAGGATGCCCTCGACGCCGTGCTTCAGCCGCTCGCTCAATTGGCGGACGTCTTCGAGCGCTGCATAGGCGCGCGAGGCTTCTTTCAGCAAAGCGCGCGCTTCTTCCGTTGGCTGCAAGCGGCCCTTGAAGCGC
Organism: uncultured Alphaproteobacteria bacterium; assembly: GCA_937967725.1. Lineage (GTDB taxonomy): Bacteria > Pseudomonadota > Alphaproteobacteria > Caulobacterales > Aquidulcibacteraceae > Vitreimonas. The sequence goes on from CALBSY010000423.1 coordinate 843, forward strand.
TCGAACAAAGGATAGCCGAGCGCCTCTTCGGTCTGCTTCAAAGTCTTGGTGACCGAAGGCTGACTGACGCGCAGCCGTTGTGCGGCCGCGCTGACCGTGCCGGTCTGCATGATGGCGAAGAAGACTTCGAGCTGACGGAAACGCATCGCAACGCCATGCGTACCAGTTATAGACCCATGAAGGAATATGGCTTGACGTTATAGAACCAAGCGCACCATCGTCGGCTTGCGAGCGCCTTTGCAATGACCGCAATTCTCCACCGTCAGCCGAAGAACCCTCCGTCAGCGGCTGTGCGCGGAGACGGGGTCTATCTCTTCGACGCCGCGGGAAAGGCTTATCTCGACGGTTCGGGCGGCGCGGCCGTCTCGTGTCTCGGCCATGGCCATCCACGCGTCATCGAAGCCATCGTCCGCCAAACCGAGTCTCTCGCCTACGCCCACACGGCCTTCTTCTCCAGCGAGCCAGCGGAAGCTCTCGCCGACTGGTTAGTCAGCCGTGCGCCAGCCGGGTTCGGCAAGGTCTACTTTGTTTCCGGTGGCTCGGAGGCCATGGAGACCGCGCTCAAACTCGCGCGCCAATATCATGTGGCGTGCGGCGAGCCTGAACGCTCAATCTTTATTTCACGGCGTCAAAGCTATCACGGCAACACGCTCGGCGCTTTGAGCGTCAGCGGTAATGCAGCCCGGCGAGCCGCCTTCGAACCGCTGCTGACCAGCGGCGAACGTATACCGCCATGCTACAGCTATCGAGAACAGCTGGCGGACGAAACGCTTGAGGCCTACGGCCGCCGCGCTGCGCAAGAACTGGCGACGGCGATCGAACGGGTCGGAACAAAGCGTGTCGCCGCGTTTATTGCTGAGCCTGTCGTCGGCGCGACGCTGGGCGCCGTGCCGCCGGCGCCGAGTTACTTTCAGCACATTCGCGAAATCTGCGATGCGTACGGCGTGCTGTTCATTGCCGATGAAGTGATGTGTGGGCTTGGCCGCTGCGGCGCCCGGTTCGCAGCCGAGGTTTACGAAGTCGTCCCCGATCTGATCTGCATGGCCAAAGGCCTGGCAGGCGGTTACCAGCCGATCGGCGCAGTACTTGTGCAAGACCGGTTGGTTTCAGCTATCGTGAAGCGCCATGGCCATTTCGAGCACGGGCATACCTACATCGGACACCCGATTGCGTGCGCGGCCGCTTTGGCGGTGCAGCACGAGATCGAAGAGCAAAACTTGATCGACTGCGTGTGCGAGCGCGGCGCTTATCTAGAGCAACGCCTGCGGCAAGTTCTCGAACAGCATGCCTTCGTGGGAGATATCCGCGGACGCGGTTTGTTGTTCGGAATTGAGATTGTCGCCGATCGGACGAACAAAACCCCCTTCCCGGCAGGCGACAGAGTCGCCGCGCGGATCAAGACTGCGGCCCTGGAGCGCGGTTTGATCTGCTATCCCGGCACAGGAACCGCGGATGGCGTCAACGGCGATCACATCTTGCTGGCGCCGCCCTTTATCGTCAACGATGCGCATCTCGACGAGCTCGTCTCCAAGCTCGCAACATCGATCGGCGACGTCCTTGGCGGCGGCTCGTGAAAGAGCTTCAGAACGGGGTTATCGTCGCATGCGCCCCGAACGGCGCCCGCCGCTCCAAGGCTGATCATCCTGCACTGCCGATCACACCGGCCGCACTG
>CALBSY010000424.1 GCA_937967725.1 uncultured Alphaproteobacteria bacterium
CAGGCTCCGAGGTTCCTCTAGGGCAACGTCGCCGCCGGACGGCTGTTCCGGGCGGGGGCCGGCGGCTTGCCGCGAGACCCCGTTTCGACTATCAGCCCCGCTTTCCCCCATGCGGGATCAGGAGATTTTCGGCCATGGCCGTCCCGAAGCGAAAAACCACGCCCTCGCGCCGCGGCATGCGCCGCTCGCACGACAAGTTGGCGAAGAACACGTACGTCGAGGACAAGGAATCCGGCGAGTTGCGCCGTCCGCATCACATCGACCTCAAAAGCGGCCGGTACCGCGGCAAGCAAATCCTGAAGGCGAAGGAAGACTAAGCCGGTGAGGCTTGGGCTCGCGGTCGCGCCGGCGCTGGTTCTTGCCGCGGCTTGCTCGCCCCGCATTGAGCCGATGGCGCCCGAGCCGCCGGCCCCTTCGATCGCCGCGCCAACCTTGTCGTCGGACGGCTATGGTCCCATCCGCATTGGCATGACGCCTGAGGAGGCGTCCGCCGCCTTTGGCCATCCGTTGCAGCTCAACGGCGAGCGGGTGAACGATTGCGCCAGTTATGTTCTCGATCCCGGCGTCGAGCCGCAAGCAATGCGCTTCCTGGCTATCGGCGGCAGGTTGGCGCGGATCGACGACCATGGTTCCGAGGGCGTGGCAACGAATGAGGGCATTTCTGTCGGCGCGAGCGCCGAAGCCGTGCGCGCGGCCTACCCCGGCGTCGTGGAAGGACCGGGCGAGCACGATCCGCCCACCACAACGCTTACGGCTTGGACCGGCCCCGGCCAGAGCGGTTATCGCTTCCATATCTACGACGGACACGTGACCGGCATTGCGGCCGGCACGGAAGCGATCCAACTCACCGAGGCCTGTTCCTAGCGCAGAGCTTCCATCGCCGGATCGGCCTTGTGTTTTGCCCCCAAGCGCGGTCCAAACGCGCAAGCCATTTGCATGCCCCGAACAGGTGCTTTCATGACCGGCATCGCCGACATTGTTGGCCGCGAAATCCTCGACAGCCGCGGCAATCCTACTGTTGAAGTCGACGTCTACCTGGATGATGGCGCGATGGGTCGCGCCGCGGTGCCCTCTGGCGCGTCCACCGGGGCGCATGAAGCGGTCGAGAAGCGGGACGACGAGACGGACCGCTATCTCGGCAAGGGTGTCCGAGACGCCGTCGAAGCCGTCAACGGCGAAATCGCCAACGCAATCGTCGGCATGGACGCCGAGGACCAGCGCCGCATCGATCGCATGCTGATCGACCTCGACTCGACCGAGAACAAGGCGCGGCTCGGAGCCAACGCCATCCTGGGCGTTTCGCTCGCTGTAGCGAAAGCGGCGGCCATCAGCAGCCGCCAGCCGCTCTTTCGTTATCTCGGCGGCGTCCAAGCGCGCGTGTTGCCGTGCCCCATGATGAACATCGTCAATGGCGGCGAACATGCCGACAACCCGATCGACATTCAGGAATTCATGATCATGCCGGTCGGTGCGTCGACTATGGCTGACGCCGTCCGCTATGGCGCCGAGGTATTCCATACTCTCAAGAAAGAACTGAAGGCGGCGGGGCATTCGACCAATGTGGGCGATGAGGGCGGCTTCGCGCCCAACCTCGCCAGCGCGGATGAGGACATCGGCTTCATCCTCAAGGCGATCGAGAAAGCTGGCTACACACCGGGCGACGATATTGCTTTGGCGCTCGACTGCGCCGCCACCGAGTATTTCAAGGCCGGCAAGTATGAGTTGGCGGGCGAAAACAAATCACTCGCCCCAGAGGCGAACGCCCAATATCTCGCCGAACTCGTCGCGCGCTATCCGATCGTCTCTATCGAAGACGGCATGGCCGAAGACGACTTCGAGGGCTGGAAGGCGCTTACCGACCTCATCGGCGACAGCTGCCAGCTGGTCGGGGACGATCTTTTCGTCACCAATATGAACCGGCTCGAAATCGGCTTCGACAAGGGCCTGGGCAACTCGATCCTGATCAAGGTCAATCAGATCGGCACGCTCACGGAGACTTTGGATGTGGTCGATATGGCCCAGCGCGCCGGTTACTCCGCGGTCATGAGCCACCGCTCCGGAGAGACGGAAGACGCCACCATCGCCGACCTAGCCGTGGCTACCAATTGCGGGCAGATCAAGACCGGTTCGCTGGCGCGCTCGGACCGCACAGCAAAATACAACCAACTGATCCGCATCGCCGAGTTGCTGGACGACCAGGCCGACTACGCCGGCGCCGCTACGATCATCGGCCGCTGACTTCGGAACATTGCGCGCGTGTGTGCGTCATGGGTAGCATTGCCCCATGAGTCTGCCGCGCCGATCCCGACGGACCCGCAAAAAACAGCCCTTTTGGGCTGATTTCAGCGATGGCGAACTTCTGCAGGTCCGCCTGAAGGATCTCAAAGTCGCCATCCCCGGCACCTGGATCGAGGACTGCCTCGACCGAATGCACGAAGAGTTGGAGGACCGGAATATCGTCGTGCGCGCCCACGGTTGGGTTTCCGACGAATGGTTCAGTCCGCACGACAGTCCAGGCGTCGCCGTGCCGTTCTATCTGGCGCATCCGCGTCTGATGCGGCTGGAGCGCAAGATGGTCCTCGAAGTGGAGGGCGGCACTGTGCGCGAGTGCATGCGCATCCTCCGTCACGAAGCCGGCCACGTGATGCAGCGCGCTTTCGGACTGCACCGGCGCAAGCGCTGGCGCGAACTATTCGGCCGGTCTTCCATCCCCTATCCGGATCACTACCGGCCGAACCCGACAAGCCGCCGCTACGTGCAGCACCTGCGCCGCTGGTATGCGCAATGCCACCCGGACGAGGATTTCGCCGAAACTTTCGCGGTATGGCTTTCGCCGCGTTCCAATTGGCGCAAGCGGTACGCCGAATGGCCGGCGCTGCAAAAGCTGCTCTATATCGATGAATTGATGAACGAACTTGCAGGCATTAAGCCCAAGTTGAAGCCGCGCATTGAGATCGATCCGTTGAGCAAACTCGACATGACTTTGGCCGAACACTATCAGGACAAGCGCGAGCGCTACGCCGTCGATGCGCCGTCAGTGTTCGACCGCGATCTCACGCGAATTTTCTCCGATGACCCCCGCCATCGCGATGCGCCGCTAGCGTCGAGCTTCATCCGCCGTAACCGCTCGGACATCCGCCGGTCGGTGGCGCGATGGACCGGCGAGTATCCGCTGGCGTTGGATGCCGCGATCGACGATGTTATGGAGCGCGCGCGCGTGCTTAAGTTGCGCGCGCCGGGGTCGGAGCAACGCATGCGTCTCGAGTTGACCGCGCTGTTGAGCACCAAGTCGGTGCACTCGCTCTACAGCGCGTCGAGGCGGCAGTCTTTCGCCGTATGAGGAAGCTTAGGGTCCTGGTGCTCTGTCACCCTGAGTTGGTCCCCCCGGACACACTCGACGGTCTCAGCGAAAAACGCGCATTCGACATCAAGACCGAGTTCGACGTCACTACCACGCTGCGCGACAACGGCCACGACGTGCAGACGCTCGGCGTTCAATACGATCTGAAGCCGATCCGCGACGCCGTTGAGGAGTGGAAGCCGGATGTCGTCTTCAACCTCCTGCTCGAGTTTCACGGCGAGACTGTGTACGGCCAAAACATCGCCAGTTTCCTTGAGCTGATGCGTGTGCCGTACACGGGCACCAATCCGCGCGGCCTCGTGCTCGCACAGGGTAAGGATCTTTCGAAGAAGCTGCTCAAATATCACCGGATTCCGGTGCCGGCGTTCCACGTCTTTCCGATGGGCCGCAAAGTGCGCCGGCCGGCGAAGCTGGCTTTCCCACTCATCATCAAGAGCACGCTGGAAGACGCATCGATCGGCATCTCGCAAGCTTCGGTCGTGGATAGCGATGAGAAGCTCGAGGAGCGGGTGCACTTCATCCACGAATTGGTCGGCACCGCCGCGATCGCCGAGCAATACATTCCGGGCCGTGAGATTTATGTTGGCGTGCTCGGCAACGAGCGGCTTCGCGTGCTGCCGATCTGGGAGCTGGAGTTCGAAAGTCTTCCGCCCGGGGCGTTGCCGATCGCCACCGAGCGCGCCAAGCACAATCTCAAATATCAGGAACGGCGCGGCGTTATGCAGGGGCCGGCCGACGATCTCTCGCCGGCCCTCGAAACCCGCATCCGTGAGACCGCGAAGCGGATTTGCCGTGTGCTCGAGCTCGACGGCTATGTGCGCATTGATTTCCGTCTCAGCGACGAGGGCGTGCCGTACTTCATTGAAGCCAATCCGAACCCTGAGATCGCCAGCACCGAGGAGTTCGCGCAGTCGGCGCTTTATGACGGCCTCGAGTATGGCGATCTCTTGAACCGCATCCTGTCGCTAGCCATCGGCCGGGCCGGGGCTGACGAAGAATAGCTCCTTGCCGGTGACGCGTGTCACGGCGCGCCGGGCCGGCGCCTACTACGTTTGGCCTATCGCTGGGAGGCGATGAGTAGAGGAGCCCAGAAAATGTTGATCCGCTTTAGCTGCTTGATGCTGGCGCTGGTCATGTTCGTTCCGGGCGCTTTCGCGACGTTGACCCAAGCGGCGCAAATCATCTCCTGACAGCGTCTCCTTCCTTCCTCCAAACTTGTCGCGGCGTGGAGCACCCTCCGCGCCGCTTCTTTACGGGCCCGCTAGGAAAATATTTCTCACCAAATTTTTGAGCCAACGGCGCTAGGGGCAGGGCGGGGCGCTCACCCACAAGCGCAAGATGTGGTGAAGCTCCGCTAACCAACAGAAATCAGGGCA
>CALBSY010000425.1 GCA_937967725.1 uncultured Alphaproteobacteria bacterium
CGACGCTGTGGAGCAATGTCGAAGCGTTCAATCCGCCCGGCGCGCCGCGCCGCGTCGAACAGATGTGGTTTCCCGGCGACCATGGCGGCGTCGGCGGCGGCGCCGCGCGCGGACTTTCCAATTGCGCGCTGATGTGGGTGCTGGAAGGCGCCGAGCGCGCGGGGCTTGCGATCGACCGCGATCCGGGCTCGGTGATCTCCGGTTGCCTCGCCGAGATCGACCCGATCGGAGCCGACCACGACGGCGGTTTCTCGCTGCTCAAAGTCGCGGGCGCGCGCTGGCGCAAAGGGCTGGCGCGCTTCGAAGACGTGCATGAAGCAGCACGGCTGCGCTGGATCGGCAACGCGCGCTATCGTCCCGCGCCGCTAGCCCCGTTCGCCGATCAGATGAGCCTGGCGCTACGCCAAGCGGCTTGAGCGTTAGAGATACGAACACTCACACATCGGCGAGAGCAAAAGCGAGCCGTCCGATCAGGCCTTGCGGCTTGAGCCGTCCCTCGGTGGCGAACAGACAGATGCATGGCTCATCGCCTTCGACACGAGGCTGGTGATTGAAATCACCTTCCGCGGCGGCGAAATCGCCGGCGGAGAACACGCCGAGTTCGTCGCGATAGGCGCCGGTCAGCACCGTGCAGAACTCCGCGCCGGTATGCTCGTGGCGCGCGGTGGGCATGCCGGGGCCGACGGACAGAAGGTAGACGCGGTTCTCCGGCGCGTGCGGCGTGTCGACGGCGGCCACCCAAACGCCTGGCGCAACCCATTTGCGCGGCTTCAGGGGCAAACGTTCGAGCAACGGGCGCGGATCAGGCTTCGGCGCCGCGTGAGGCGCCTCATCCAGCCGCGCCATCACTTTTTCCAATGCATCGGCGCCGACGTCCGCCGCCGCCAGCTTCGCCAGCGCCTCGCCGGACGCAGCCTCCAACGCGCCGGCTTGAGCGCGGCAATGCGCACACAGCTCAACGTGCGCGCCGACCACCAGACCAAAGCCTGGCTCTAGCGCCCCGGTTACGTAGGCAGCCAAAACGTCAGCGGAAGGATGATGACGCGGGCTCATTCCAATTGCTCCCAATGCGCGCGCAGTTTGATGAGCGCAAGCCGCAACCGCGATTTCACGGTACCGAGCGGCAGCGACAGGCGTTCGGCGACTTCCGAGTGCGGCCGATCTTCGAAAAACGCCAGCTGTACGGCCTGGCGCTGCTCCGGCGACAGCGTCTCCAGTGCCGCGCTGATACGGTCGTCCGTCTGGGATCGGATCACCGAGTCGTCCGGCGCTTCGTCGGCGCTCTCCTCCGAAACGGGCAAGGCGCTGCGGTAAGCCAGCTCCACTTTCTCGCGGCGCAGCTTGTCGATCCAGGCGTTGCGGGCGATGACGAAAATCCACGTCGACGCCTTGGCCTTTGCGGGATCGTAGGACGCCGCGCGGCGCCACACCGAAAGCATCGCGTCCTGCATCAGATCTTCGGCGGCGGCCGCGGACGCACCGAGCCGTATCAGATAGCCCTTTACCTTTGGGGCGTAAGCACTGAACACCTGCGCGAACGCCTGCCGGTCCGCGCGTGCGACACGCGACAATAGCGCTTCATCTGTTTCAGCGCTGCTTTGCACGCGTACTTTTCCCCTGCGCCGCGCGGGCGCGCAAGCAGGCGCTTCGGCGAACGGCAGCACACGCATCAATGTCCGTACGCGCTGCCGGCCCGCTTGGATCACTCTGATCCGCCGTGCGCGCCAACCCGTATTCGATCCCATGCCGGGTGAAAGCGCCGGCTCGGGAGCAAGTGGAGCCGATGGCGTTCACATCCTCAAATGCGGCGCGCCGCAAGAACATCGCCGTGATTGGCTCGGGCATAGCCGGAATGTCGGCGGCGTGGCTGCTAAGTCAACGCCATGACGTCACTATGTATGAGAGGAACGCGCGCCTGGGCGGCCACTCCAACACGGTTGACGTCCAAACCAGCCTCGGGCCGACGCCCGTCGATACCGGATTTATCGTTTTCAACGACGCGACTTATCCCAACCTGATCGCCCTGTTCGACCATCTGGGCGTAGCCACAAAGCGCTCGGACATGTCGTTCGGCGTTTCGCTTAATGGCGGGCAGATCGAATATTCGTCGGTCGACACGGCGGCCTTCCTATGCGGCGGGCGCAATCTGATGAGCCCGCGCTTCTGGTCGATGACATGGGACTTGCTGCGCTTTTACCGGCACGCGCCGATTGAGCTTCCGCGCACGCGTGACGACATGGTGTCGCTTGGCGAGTATCTGCGCCAGCGTGGTTATGGCGATGCGTTCCAGAACGATCACCTATTGCCGCAAGCGGCGGCGATATGGTCGGCGACGCTCGCGGAGATTCACCACTACCCGGCATGCGCGTTCGTGCGCTTTTTTGAGAACCATGGCCTGCTGAAGCTCGGCGGCCGTCCGAAGTGGCGCACAGTCGAGGGCGGCAGCAGGGCTTATGTTGATAAGCTTACCGCGCCTTATGCGGAACGCGCGCGGCTCAACGCCGGCGCCGCCGGTGTCGAACGTGATGGCGCCGGCGTGTGGGTGCGCGACGCCAGCGGGGCGGCCGACCGCTACGACGACGTCGTGATCGCCACGCACGCGAACGAAGCGCTGGCGATGCTAGCCGACGCCAGCGAGGAGGAGCGCGCACTATTGGGGGCGTTCCGCTACACCAAAAACCGCGCGGTCTTACACACCGATCGCGCACTCATGCCGCGCCGCGAGGCGCTGTGGGCGAGCTGGAATTACGTAGGCGACAATCCCGAAGGCGGCTGCGTCGTCTCGTATTGGATGAACAACTTGCAGCGGCTTGACTGCGCGGAGCAGATTTTTCTGACGCTCAACCCGCGCGTCATGCCGCGCGCGGAGACTATTCTCTATCACACCGAGTACGAGCACCCGCTGTTCGACGCCGCCGCCATTCGCGCCCAGGAGCGGCTATGGTCGCTGCAGGGCGCGCGCAACACATGGTTCTGCGGCGCGCACTTCGGCGCCGGATTCCACGAAGACGGATTGCAGGCGGGTCTCGCCGTCGCCGAGCAACTTGGCGGCGTGCGCCGGCCCTGGAGCGTGGCGGATGAATCCGGACGCATTCATATCGCCGAGCCGGCGCGGCGGGCGTTGGCCGCGTGACGCATTCGGCGCTCTATACGGGCCGCGTCACGCATCTGCGCCCTGGCAAGCACCGGCTCTGCTACCGCGTGTTCATGCTGGCGCTCGATCTGGATGAGGCGCCGGCGCTCGGCCGAGAGCTACGATTGTTCGCGCACAATCGCGGCGCGTTGCTGGCGCTGTTCGACCGCGACCACGGCGCGCGCCGCAACGAGGCCATCCGTCCACAGATCGAACGCAAACTACGCGAGGCCGGACTCCACTGGGATGACGGGCGGATCGTGCTGCTGACGATGCCGCGCCTACTGAACTTTGTGTTCAATCCGCTCAGCGTCTATTTTTGCTACCGCCGCGATGGCTCGCTTGCGGCGCTGGCGCACGAAGTTTCCAACACGTTCGGCGAACGCCACTTCTACGTCCTACCGCCCGCAACAACCGATGGCGGGGCTGTCACGCAAAGTTGCGACAAAGCCTTCTTCGTCTCGCCGTTCCTGGAAATGAACCTGCGCTATGAGTTCAATGTGCTGCCGCCGGCTGAAAAAGTGCGCGTGGCCATGATTGTACGCCGCGGCGACGATATCGTGCTCACCGCCGCATTTGCAGGCGAGCAACGCGCGCTTACGGACGCCAACATCCTGCGGGCATGGGCGGGCAATCCGCTGATGACGCTGAACGTCATCGCCGGCATCCATTGGGAGGCGCTGAAGATGTGGCTGAAGGGCGTGCGCTACCTGGGCCGGCGCACACGCCCTCCAATCGCCGCTACGCGCTCTGCCGCGAAGCGACCCATTCGTTCACAAGAGTTTCGGTCACCGACAGCGGCGTCGCGCCATTAGTGAGAATGGTGTCGTGGAAACCGCGGATGTCGAAGCTGGCGCCGAGCGCCTGGCGGGCGTTATCGCGCATCCGGTTGATGGCTTGGCGCCCCACCATGTAGCTGCACGCCTGCCCAGGCCAAACGGCGTAGCGTTCGATCTCGGTGACGATGTTCGAGCGTTGATCGCCGGTCGCCTGGACCATCGACTCGATCGCCTGTTCGCGCGTCCACCGCATCGAATGCATGCCCGTATCGACGACGAGGCGCGAGGCGCGGAAGGTCATCGATTGCAGGTAGCCGACGCGGCCGAACGGATCGTCGGCGTACATACCGAGTTCGTCCGCGAGTTGTTCGGCGTAGAGGCCCCAGCCTTCCGAGAAGGCGCTGAAACCCAAGATGGCGCTGCGGATGAATGGCAGCGAGCCCGCTTCCTGCTGGATCGAAATCTGCCAGTGATGGCCGGGGGTGCCTTCGTGATAGGTGAGCGTCGGCAACGTGAACTTCGGCCACTCGGTCGCCGGGTCGCGCAGATTGATGTAGTAGGCGCCCGGACGCGAACCATCGAGCGCCGCGCCCTGATAATAGCCGCCGGGCGCGCCCGCTTCGATGTATTCCGGCACACGTTTGATCTCGAGCGCAGCCTGCGCAAGCGTGCCGCACACTTCGGGCATACGGGCGGTGATCGCTTCCATCTGAGCGTTCAACGCCGCAAGCAGCTCGGCGCGTCCAGCGTCGGTGCTTGCGTATTGCTGATCAGGGCGCTGCCCAAGCGCCTGCACGCGCTGCGCTACCGTCCCGCGCGTTAAGCCTTCGGCGCGAAGGATTGCATCCATCTCGCTCTGGAATTGCGTGATGAGTTCGAGACCCATTTGATGGATCTCGCTCGGCTGCATCGAGGTGGTCGTCGCGCGGCAGGCGCCATACGCCAGCATCAGCCGTGGCTTGCGGCTGAATCGCGGTTAGCGCCTCGATCTGGCGCTGATAGGCCGGCAACACCTCGTCGCGCACGATCGTCTCGGCGCGCTGGACCATCGCGGTCTTGTCGGCGTCGGAAATGTCCTCGATTTCCGCGAGCCGCGTCTGCAGCGAGGTGACCAGGACGGTCTGCGCCGGCGCCGTGCCGGCGAAGCCACGCAACTGATTGATGGCTCCGGTGATGGTGAAGTTCGGCTGGATCACGCCGTCGGCGGCGTCTTGGCCGATGCGCGTTGATTCTTGGTCGAGCACGCGCGGATAGGCGGCCAAGCGCGTGAGATAGGCGTCGGCCTGCTCGCGGTTGGTGACTGGGTGCTGACTGGCGAGGAAATCCGGAATGCCGGTATAGGCGCCCGTCAGTTGCGTCACCGTGTACGGCGCTTGCGCGCCGCCGCCGCTCTTGAACTGCGCCGCATCGATGGAATCTTCCACCGCCGTCATCACCACATCATAGGTGACGGCGTCCTGCCCCTGCAGCGATGCGCGGTCGAGCGCCTGCAAGTCCGTGCGCGCACGCTCTGCAAGTTGCAGCAGCCGTTCCTGGCCCTCGCGCGAAGCGTCGCTCAGGCGATCGATGTAACGGCCGCCGGCTTGTTCTTCAGGGACCGACAGCGCGGTGGCGAACTCAGGCGACTCATGCAGGATGTCGCGTGAAATCTGGTCGAGTATGGCGTTCAGTTGAGCGCTGCCGCCTTCGCCTTGGCGGGCGCAACCCACCACTGCGAGAGCCAATTCAGCCGTCGATGCGCC
>CALBSY010000426.1 GCA_937967725.1 uncultured Alphaproteobacteria bacterium
TCTGCGTGCTGCAAGGCGGCGCGCTGCCTCCGCCACGACGCAGCCCCCGTCTCCGCCCGGACGTGCTGATCGAGAGTCCAATCGTCACTGGCGAGGGCCGGGCGGCCGCGGGCGGTCATGAGCACCCCTCCATGGGGTATATTGCGCCAAGCGCTCCAATCCGAAAATAGCTCGTCGCAGCAAGGTTTTGTCCGTTTGTTACCCCGGCGTGAGCCAAGCCTCGGGGCGGACTTTTATCATTTTTCGATAAAATTAAGCTTGCGTCTCAACCCCTCTTCATATCATTTATCGATAAACCGGCATCTGGGTCTGGTTTGGAGTGGGTCTCGTGAAGCAATTCCTCATCACCGTGGCGGGGGTCCTGACCGGGCTCGTGCTGTTCCTGGTTCTTGGGCCGATCATCCTGTTCAGCATGATCGCCGCGTCGGTGGGCAGCGGCCCGCCGCAGCCGTCGCAAATGGTGCTCGCGCTGGATCTGCGCGAGGAGATGAGCGACCAGCGGCCGACCAATCCCTTTGCCGCGTTGGGCGATGGGCATTCGCTGCTCGACACGATCGGGCGCATCGAATCCGCGCGCACGGACGATCGCGTCCGGGGCATCTTCATTCGCGCCAACACCGGCGGTATGCCGCCGGCGCAAGCCGAAGAGCTGCGCGCGGCGCTGGCGACGTTCCGCGAGTCCGGCAAGTTCGTCGTGGCGCACATCCAGAACGACGGCGTCCGCATGTCGATGCCAGGCTATATGGCGGTCGCCGACGCGGATGAAGTCTGGCTGCAGGACGCGAGCGAATTCATGCCGATGGGCCTTTCGGCGGAAGTTACGTTCTTCGCCGACACGCTGCAGCGCTATCATATGCAGGCGCAGTTCGAGACGCGCGAGGATTACAAGACCGCGGCGCATACGCTGACCCAGGACCGCTTCACGCCGCAGCACCGCGAGCAAATTACGACGCTGATGAACGCGCTCTACGGCAACATGGCCAACTCGATCGCTGCGGATCGCGAACTCACGCCGGAAGCGGTGCGGGCGGCCGTGGAGGCGACGCCGTTCACTGCGCAACGCGCGCAGGAATTGCGCCTGGTCGACCGTATCGGCCGGCCGGAGGAGGCACGCGCGGCCGCGTTGGCGCGCGCCGAAGGGGCCGAGATCGTCGAGTTCAACGAGTATGCGCCGCGTCCGCAGCGCGGCGGCCAAGTGATCGCCGTGGTGCAGGGCGAGGGCGCCATCATCTCCGGTCCGGAGGAGAACGACATCTTCGCCGACGACAGCGCGATGGTGAGCGACCGTGTGGCGCAAGCGCTGTTGGATGCGTCCGAAGCCGACGACGTCGCCGCGATTATCTTCCGCGTGTCGAGCCCCGGCGGTTCGGTGGTGGCGTCCGACCAGATCCTGGCGGCGCTGCGCACGGCGCGCGAACGCGGCAAGGTCGTCGTGGTGTCGATGGGCGATGTGGCCGCCTCGGGCGGCTATTACGTCTCGGCGGACGCCGACGAGATCGTCGCCGCGCCCTCGACCATCACCGGTTCAATCGGCGTGGTTGGCGGCAAGCTGATCCTAGGCCCAGCGTTCGATCATTATCTGTCGACCAACACCGAGACGATCACCGTCGGTTCGCCGCTGGTGGAAATGTTCACCACCGAGCGGCCGTTCAACCAAGCCGAACGCGCGGCATTCTCGGGCTTCATCGACCGCGCCTACGCCACCTTCCTCGGCCTCGTCGCCGAAGGGCGTGAGATGAACGTCGATCAAGTGCGCGCGCTCGCCGGCGGGCGGGTATGGACCGGTCAGCAGGCGCTCGAGCGCGGGCTGGTCGATCATGTCGGCGGTTTCCAGGTTGCGGTCGGCCGCGCCCGCGCGCTGGCCGGCCTCGAAGAGGACGCACGCGTCCAGCTCCGCTTCTATCCGGCGCAGCAGAATCCGTTCGAAGCGTTCGGGCGCCTGTTCGGCGCATCGTCGGAGAGCGTGGAAGCACTGGTGCGGCTGAACGCCATCCTCTCCGATCCGCGCACGCAGCGCGCGCTTGCGGCGCTGCGTGAGGAGGATGCGAGCGTCCGCGCGCAGAGCGAGACGCCGCGCATCCGCTAGCGGGCAATACATCTCCATAGCCTTCACGGCCCTCGCGCAAGCGGGGGCCGTTTTGTGCGCACGCGTCGGTGCCGCCATCGGCGAGAGACAGCGTGATAGCGGGAGAGCCGGACGCGCTTCGGCTGAAGCTTCAAGAAAAGTCGTGCGGGGTTGGCGTCGAAGCGCACCTTGCGCGGTTGTCTTCGGCGAGGTCTGCTCCCTTGCTCCCATCAAATTGGGGCCGATCTCCGCGACGCAGGGTGTCCGAGCGCGCATAGCGCCTGGCTACGTTCCCGGCCGACGGGCGGGCGAGCGCCAAAATCGCTCGCGCCGGACCTTCGTTTCCTTTCTCTCACGGAGAAGAAGAGTTTTACGTCACCGCTTCGGTCTTCATCACGTTCAAACCGCCTCTCCTACCCCGCAGGCCTTTGGCGCCGTAGCCGCCCATGCAGGAGATGCAGGCAGTGTAAGCGAAGCCGGAGGGGCCGGATTGATTTGTGCGCGGGTGTTGCGGTTGCAGGGAATTGGCGGCCGCCGTGCGGGATAGAACACGCGCCTGTCTCTGAATGCGGGCTTTGCTTGAGGCAATCGCTGGGCGCGCGCGGCATCCGAGTTTACGCCTGGCGCAGCTTGGCGCAGGATTGAAGGAGCGAGGTCCGCAACCTTGGCGAACTGATCGAAGCCGAAGTTGTCGATGAGCGGCGCGCGGTTATGATGGGCGCGTGTAGGAAAGACGTTGAACCGAGCCCAGCCCAGAGCTTGCGTTTCGGGAGACTTGGTGAAATCGTTCAGAGAGCTGGTGATGCCGCTGGATTCCAGAATTGAGAGGAGCGCTTTTATGGCTCATAGAGCGATACTCGTGGCTTTCCTGCTCTTGACCGCAGCCGCCGAGGATACGGTAGCGCAAGATGTGGCGGGACCGAGCGAGGCGCCTCAGAACGCTGATACGCCTATCCCACCGGGCATAATGCGCTGCTCCGCCGAGCGTGATCGAGTCACGAGAACCCGCAGCTGTGTTAACTCCGAGGGTGAAGTTCTTCGCTGCGAATGGACAACGACAATTGGTTCGCGTCTGCCAACGTTACTTTGTCTGACCCACCGGGAAGATCAGAGAATTCAGGGAGAGTCGCGGACTGAACGGACTCAACGGCAGCGGACCAGAATCCTTAGGCTGAGAGCGCTAGCCGCGGTTCTCGACTTCGTATTTCGGCAGGTCGGCGCGCAGGGTCTCGTAGAGCCGCTCGACGAAGCGTTCGGGGTCGTCGTCGACGAAGTCGTCGAAATAGGCTTCGAGGTTGGATTCGAACACGTACTCTCCGTCCTCGGCGAAGATGAAGCCAAGTTCTTCGTCGGTTTGCACATGGATGACGGCGATCTGGGTCTCGTCGTCCTCCTCCTCGGCCAGCGCGAAGGCGAGGCGGCGCGAGGAGATGCGCTCTTCAAGGATCGGCGCCAACGCCTGCAGCGCGGCGAGATCGTCGAAGCCGGTGTCTTCGTTGAGCGCGGCTTCGAGCCGCTTGCGCGCGCCGTCGACCTCGTCGTCGAAGCTTGGACGCACGCTGGCAGGTTGCTTCTTGGCGATCATGCCGCTTCCAACAGCGACTGGAACACGGCGGTTCCGCCGGTGCGGCCGAGTGCGGGATCGGAGGCGCGTTCGGGGTGAGGCATCATGCCCATCACATTACCGCGCGCGTTCATCACGCCGGCGATGTCGCGATCGGAGCCGTTCGGATTGGCGAGATAGCGGAAGATCACTTGGCCCTCGCCCTCGATGCGGTCGAGCGTCTCCTCGTCGGCGACAAAACGCCCATCGCCGTGCGCGATTGGAATCTCGGTCTCGCGGGTTTCGCGATAGGCGCGGGTGAAAGCCGTGTTCACGTTGGCGATGGCCAGCGGCACTTCCTTGCAGCTGAATTTGAGCCCGGCGTTGCGCGCCAGCGCGCCGGGCAGCAACCGCGTTTCGGTGAGCACCTGGAAGCCGTTGCAGATGCCGAGCACCAGCCCGCCGCGTTCCGCATGGGCAACGACGTCGCGCACGATCGGGCTCTTCGCCGCCATGGCGCCGGAGCGGAGATAATCGCCGTACGAGAAGCCGCCGGGCAGCACCACGAGGTCGGTTCCGTCCGGCAGGCTGGCGTCCTTGTGCCAGACCATGGCGGCCGGGGTCCCGGTGATGCGGTGCAGCGCCCGCGCCGCGTCGCGGTCGCAGTTGGAGCCGGGGAAGACGATCACGGCGGATTTCATGGGCGTCCTTCTAGTCGCTGGGGTGATTCCGGGAAAGGGCGTGCTAGAGGGACCCCATGCCCGCCTGGCTGATCCTTGCCGCCCTCGGCGCCATCGCCATCACGGCGCTGCTCACATGGGTGCTGTGGCGGTTGAACGCACCTGGGCGCGGCGAAGACGACGCCGCCTGAGACAAGAGTGTCACAA
>CALBSY010000427.1 GCA_937967725.1 uncultured Alphaproteobacteria bacterium
GGTCGGCCATCAAAATTTCCGTTCACCGCGGCCTGAAGACGCTGATGCGTCTCATGGGCGAGGAGCAGACCACGTGAAGACCGACCAGTTGATCGACATGCTGGCGCAAGGGGTCGAACCCGCGGACCGGCCACGCTTGAAGCGGCGCCTGGCGATCACGCTTATCGTCGGCTTGGCCGCTGCGGTGCTTCTGGTGGTGATCGGTTTTGGCGTGCGCCCCGACATTGGCGCGGCGCGCATGCCGATCATGATGAAGGCGATGTTCTCGGCCTTGGCCGCGGCGGCGATGCTGCCGTTGGCGGCGCGTTTGATGCGGCCCGGACGGCCGCTCGGCTGGCGCATCGCGGCGATCGTGGTTTTCGCCGGCGTGTGCGCGCTGGCGGCGTGCATCGCGCTGCTGGGCGAGCCGCCGGAGCGGCGCATGGAGGCATGGCTCGGCGGCGGCTTCCCGTGGTGCGTGGTGATCGTGCCCATCCTTGCTGCGCCGACCGCGGCGGGACTGCTCTGGCTGATGCGCGCGTTCGCGCCGACGCGGCTGACGCTCGCGGGCGCTTCGATCGGCGCTTTGGCCGGCGGCGTCGGCGCGATGGCTTACTCGATGTACTGCCCGGTCGATTCCGTGGCGTTCGTGACCACCTGGTACGTGGTCGCGATCGCGCTTTGCGCCGCGCTCGGCGCGGTGATCGGCGCACGGCTGCTGCGCTGGTAAGCGCTAAAAGGCTGCTTCTGGCCCGGAGCGGACATTGACGGGCGCCAACGCAGGTCCGAGATTTATGAAGTGACCAAGCGCCCAAAGATACGCCTCTCGCGCCTTCGCGACATTGGATGGCGATTCTGGGATCCCATCGGACTCGGCGGGCCTGATGGAGATTGGGCGAACAGCGATGCGGCCGACGAATACGACGGCTATCTGCTCAAGGTCGTCGGAATGGTACGCCAAAACGAAGGTGATGACGCGGCGGCAGAATACCTTGTGTGGGGCGAGAGTGAGCACATGGGGATGGGTGTTCGAGCGGATACATACGAAAGAGCCAAGGCGACGATAGCGGCCATCCGCGCCGACGTTCAGTTGTGGAATGAGGGTTAGACGGTGGGCGAACAGTCGTCCATTAGCGGCACCTTGCGGCGCTATTGGATAAGCTTTGCTGGCCCGAACGTCCCCGTTGGCTTCAAGATGGGTTGTGGGATCAAGCGCTAGCGCTTTTGCTCAAGGTTTGGCCTGTCAAGCACGATGGCCCGGCCATTTCTAGCGTCGCTGAAGATGTCGATCTCACGACCCTGGATCAGAGGCACGTCGTCCCAAATATCGGCGACGTAACGCGACGCGGCGTTTGGTTTCCCAACTTTGGCTGAGGTCCGCTTTTGGCGAATAGCGGACTCCGACGCCCCCTGTAACCGCGCCCACGCCCCAAACGATCTTGCCCTCATCGAGGGTCATCATGCTCAACCGTATTGTCCGCTACGTCCCTGCGGCGATCTCCGTTTTCGCCGCGATCGTTTTCCTAGACAGCCTGCGCTTCAAGTTCACCGATCATCCGAACACGCAGGAAATCTTCGGCCGGCTCGACGGCTGGGCCGCCTCGCGCGGCGCGCCGGGCCTGTTTGGACACACTGGCCTGTTCAGCCAATACACAATCGGCACAGCGGAGCTGTTCGCATCGACGCTGCTCATCGTCGGCCTTCTCCCTGGCTTGCAGCGCTTGAACGCAGTCGGCGCGCTGATCGGCCTCGCTGTGATGACCGGCGCCGTCAGCTTTCATCTCTTCACGCCGCTGGGTATCGATCCCAACAATGACGGCGGCGGGCTGTTCGCGGCGGCGGTGACGATCTGGATCACCACCATCGTGCTGCTGATCATCCGGCGCGCCGACCTCATCGGCCTCGTGCGCGATCTCGGCCGCGCTTTCGTTCCCCCGCGCGCGCAAGCGCCAACGCCGCTGCGCGCCGCCGCTTAAAGGAGCCTCCCCATGCGCAACCTTCTCGCTGCTTTCGCTTTCGCTGCCGGCGCCTTGTTCGCCGCCGCGCCTGCGCACGCCGACCAGGCGCCGGTCCACACCGGTTTCCTCTCCAACGTCGCCGTCGGCGGCTACGATCCGGTGGCGTACTTCACCGACGGACGCCCCGTGCGCGGGACGACGCAGCACCGCATCACGCATCAGGGTTACGAATATCGCTTCGCCAGCGCCGAACATCTCGCGGCGTTCCGCGCCAACCCATCGCGCTATCTGCCTCAATATGGCGGTTATTGCGCCTGGGCCGTGGCGCAGGGCTACACCGCCGCCGGCAATCCGAACAATTGGCGCATCGTCGACGGCAAGCTCTACCTGAACTACAACGACGAGATACAGCAGCGCTGGGAACGCGACATCCCTGGCTTCATCCGCAGCGCCAACGCCAACTGGCCGGGCGTGCTAAGCCGCTAGGGCGCCGCACCGTCAGACCCAAGGAAACCGCCGGCGGCGACGCCGGCGGTTTTGTCTGTCCGGATAGTCGCATTGACGCGGGATTTCTTACGCCGCTAGTGTCCGGCGCGATTTGGCGCTCTTCCTCGCGCCGCAATCCTCAAGGATTTCAAGCATGAAAGTGCTCGTCCCGGTCAAGCGGGTGCTCGACTTCAATCTGAAAGTCCGCGTCAAGCCGGACGGTTCGGGCGTCGATCTCTCGAACCTCAAGATGTCGATCAATCCGTTCTGCGAGATCGCGGTGGAAGAAGCCGTGCGGATGAAGGAAGGCGGCGGCGGGCACGCCAAGGACGCGGCGACCGAAGTGATCGCGGTGACGATCGGGCCGGACCAGGCGCAAGAGACTCTGCGCAACGCGCTCGCCATCGGCGCCGACCGCGGCATTCTGGTGAAGGCTGAAGGCGAGATCGAACCGCTCGGCGTAGCGAAGCTGCTGAAGGCGGTGGTCGACGCCGAGAAGCCGGACCTCGTCATTCTCGGCAAGCAAGCGATCGACGACGATAACAACGCCACCGGGCAGATGCTGGCCGCCCTGCTCGACTGGCCGCAGGCGACATTCGCGTCGAAGATCGTGCTCGGCGACGGCAAGGCGACGGTCACGCGCGAGGTCGATGGCGGGTTGCAGACCATCGATGTCGAACTGCCGGCGGTGATCACCACCGACCTGCGCCTGAACGAGCCGCGCTATGCGTCGCTGCCGAACATCATGAAAGCCAAAAAGAAGCCGATCGACGCCAAGACGCCGGCGGATCTCGGCGTCGACGTGGCGCCGCGGCTCAAAGTGACCAAGACCGCGGAGCCGCCGAAACGCTCCGGCGGCGTCAAGGTGAAATCCGCCGCGGAACTGGTCGGCAAACTTAAAGAAGCGGGAGTGCTCTGATGGCTATTCTGGTTGTCGCCGAGCACGATAATGCGGCGCTGAAGGATGCGACGCACAAGGTCGTCAGCGCCGCCAAGGCGATGGGCGGAGACATCGACGTGCTGGTTGCGGGCTCAAACGCCGGCGATGTGGCGAAAGCCGCGGCCAAGATCGAAGGCGTGCGCAAGGTGCTGCACGCCGACGGCGCCACCCTCGCCAAGCAATTGGCC
>CALBSY010000428.1 GCA_937967725.1 uncultured Alphaproteobacteria bacterium
CGATCCTTGTACTCGCCGTACTGGCGTTCGCGCTCGGCTTCTCGGACTTCGTGATTGATCACCTGCTTGGCGGTCTGAGCGGCGACGCGGCCGAATTCGATCGGCGGCAGCCCCTCCTCATATTCCTTGCCGACGACGGCTTCCGGATCGGTCTTCTTGGCGACGTCGATCATGATGTCGGTGGCGGGATTGAACGGGCGCGTTTCCGGATCGAGCATCGACTCGTCCACCACGGTCATCACTCGCTTCAGCTCCATCTCGCCGGTATTGGGATCGATGGTGGCGCGGATGTCGTGCTCGGCGCCGTAGCGCGAGCGCGCCGCCTTTTGCAGCGCGTGTTCCATCGCCGAGATGACGATTTCCTTCTCGATCGACTTCTCGCGCGCAACCGCATCCGCGATCTGCAAAATCTCAAGCCGGTTTGCCGAAATGCCCGTGCTCATTGTCCGTTCCCTTCGTCCGTCATCTCTGTTTCGGCGGTCGCTTCCGCCGCTTTGGCCCGTTTCAAATCTTCTTCGATCAGCCTGTCTGTCAGCACCAAGCGCGCGTCCGCCAATTGCCCAAAATGCAACCGCGCTTCGCCCTGCTCGGTCGCCAGCACGATCACATCGCCCTCGACGCTCGCGATCTCGCCTTTGAAGCGGCGCTGGCCGTCAATCATCGCCGCGGTTTCCAGCTTCGCCGCGTAGCCGATGAAGCGCTCGAAATCCTCGATCCGCATCAGCGGCCGGTCGATGCCGGGCGAAGAGATCTCCAGGTCGTACTCGCCCTGCACCGGATCTTCGAGATCGAACACCGGCGACAGCGCCCGCGACAGCCGCGCGCAATCGTCAACGCCCATCAGCCCGTCGGAAGCGCGCTCGGCCATGATCTGCAGGCGTTTGCGGCGGTTGCCCGAAAGGCGCACGCGCACGATCCGGTAGCCCAGCTCGGAGGCGGTGGGCTCGATCAGCGCGATCACGCGCTCTTCGACAGGGTTGGTGGCGCGCAGGCGCGGCTCCCAAGTTAAACAAAAAGCGGCGGAGCTTTTGGCCCCGCCGCTGCCACCCTCACCGAGGGCGATCAGCGATGTTGGTTGTGGATATAGCGGGTTTGGGGGGCCGCGCCAAGCCCTGAAAGCAATGTCCGCTCCTGGCTCAAAGCGATCATTGCCGAGAACGCTGGCCGCCACGATAATAACGGAACAATGAGGAGGCGGCGTGGGCAGGTTTCGCTGGCTCGCTAGCGGCATCGTGGGCGCGTGCATTGCGCTGCTTGTCGGCTTTAGGGTCGAGATGCACAGCAGTGCGTGGCCGCGTATGAATCTGCCGGAATGGCTGTTCTACCTTACGCCGCAAACTCACATCCAAATGGATTTACCCACCTACTCAGCGCCCTTTTGGGCGATAGCTGGATTTTTGATTGGTGCGCTTTGGATGACGATGCGACGGCGCGACTAATATGGGACGCGGCGAATGTCCGTTCTCGGCGAATAGCGGACGCTACGAGCGGACAAAGCGGAGCCACACCGGCGCGCAATCGCCGAGGCGCTTCTGTTCGTAGCGCGTCGTCACATGCCCCGGCCACGCCTTGCGCCAATCCTCAGCGCGCTCGGCCGTCCACGTGAAACGCGGGTCGCGCGTGAAGTGCTCCAGCGTCCATTCCGCGTAATTCGCCCAGTCGGTGGCGAAGCGCACTTCGGCGCCGGGGCTCAGCACCCGCGCCAGTGCGTCGAGAAACTCGGGCTGGATCAGACGCCGCTTATGATGCCGCGCCTTCGGCCACGGATCGGGAAAAAGGATGTAACAGAGATCGAGCGACACCTCCGGCAGCCGCGCGACCACATCGCGCGCGTCGCCCATGTGCAGGCGCACATTGGTGACGCCGCTGTCCTCGATATGCCGCAGGCACGAAGCGACTCCGTTTAGAAACGGCTCGACGCCGATGAAGCGCGCCTCGGGATGCGCCGCAGCCTGCGCAACCAGATGCTCGCCGCCGCCGAAGCCGATCTCCAGCGCGACTCCCCCTCCCCTGGACGGGGAGGGGGTTGGGGGGTGGGGTGAAGCGCCGACACTTGCAGAACTTGGGGCGGAAAAGAGAGAGTCCACATCGATCTCCCCTACTTCCGGCACGGCGAGGTGCGGCAGCAACGTCTCGACCAGCGCCGCCTGGCGCGGCTTCAGCGTGCGCGCCTTGGTGCGGCCGAACGTGCGGAGGGGCCTGGCGTCAGTCATCGAAAGCAGATTACGCGGCGCGAACTCGCCCGCCTCCCCTATATCTGATACGCCAGCCCCACAGCCCAAACACGCGGAGGCCTCCCATGCGCGAACAGCTCAATTTCTACATCGACGGCAAGTGGGTCGCTCCGGCCAAACCGCGCACGCATGACGTAATCAACCCGGCCAATGAAGAGCCCGCCGGGCGGATTTCCTTGGGCTCGGCGGCGGATGTCGACAAGGCCGTGGCCGCCGCGCGGCGCGCTTTCGAGACCTGGTCGCGCACTTCGCGCCCCGAGCGCGCGCAAATCCTCGACAAGATCATCGCGGTATTCCAGCGCCGCCTGCCCGAAGTGGCGGAAGCCATTTCCAGCGAAATGGGCGCGCCGATGTGGCTCGCCAACGGCGCTCAGGCGCCCGCGGGGCTCGGCCACTTCATGGAAGCGCGCAAGCTGATCGACGAATTCGAGTGGGAGTTCACACTGGCTAACGCGCGCATCCTGCGCGAGCCGATCGGCGTGGTCGGCATGATCACGCCCTGGAACTGGCCGATCAACCAGATCAGCTGCAAGGTCGCGCCCGCGCTCGCCGCCGGTTGCACCATGGTGCTGAAGCCTTCGGAACTCGCGCCGCTCAACGCCATCCTGTTCGCGGAAATTCTCGATGAAGCCGGCGTTCCGCCCGGCGTGTTCAATCTCGTCAACGGTGATGGTCCCGGCGTCGGCGCAGCGCTCTCGGTGCATCCCGGCATCGACATGATGAGCTTCACCGGCTCGACCCGCGCCGGCATCGCCGTCTCCAAAGCCGGCGCCGATAGCGTCAAGCGCATCTCGCTCGAGCTCGGCGGCAAGAGCCCGAACATCATCCTCGACGACGCCGATCTGGCCAAAGCCGTCTCCGCCGGCATGTTCCAGATGGCGGTGAACAGCGGGCAAAGCTGCAACGCGCCGTCGCGCATGCTGGCGCCGCGCAAGCAATACGATCAGGTCGTCGAGATCGCCGCCGCCACTGCCGGCAAGATCAAGGTGATGGCGCCCGGCGAAGCCGAGCCGCGCGCGATGGGCCCGCTCGCCAACGCCAACCAGTTCAAAAAGGTGCAGGGCCTCATCCAGAAGGGTATCGACAAAGGCGCCACGCTCGCCGCCGCCGGCAACCGCCGCCCCGACGGCTTCAACCGCGGCTATTATGTGCGCCCAACCTTGTTCGACAACGTCACGCAGGACATCAACATCGCGCAC
>CALBSY010000429.1 GCA_937967725.1 uncultured Alphaproteobacteria bacterium
TGGAGAACAAAGGGCTCAACATCTTCAACTCATCGCTGATCCTGGCCGATGCCGAGACAGCGACGGACGGCGACTTCGAGGCCATCGAAGCCGTAGTTGGTCACGAATACTTTCACAACTGGACGGGAAACCGCATCACCTGCCGCGACTGGTTCCAGCTTTGCCTGAAAGAAGGGCTCACAGTCTATCGCGAGCAAGAGTTCTCCGCCGACCAGCGTTCGCGGCCTGTGCAACGGATCAAGGATGTGAAGCGTCTGCGAGCACGTCAGTTTGGCGAGGATGCCGGCCCGCTCTCGCATCCGGTTCGCCCCCATCAATATCAGAAGATCGACAATTTTTACACCGCCACCGTTTACGAGAAAGGCGGTGAAGTTATCCGCATGCTCAAGCGAATCATTGGCGGCGACGCATTCGCGCGCGGGATGCAGCTTTATTTCGAGCGCCGCGACGGCACGGCTTCCACGGTGGAAGACTTTATTGGTTGCTTCGAGGACGCGTCGGGGCGCGACCTTTCGACATTCATGCGCTGGTATGATCAGGCCGGCACGCCTGTCCTCACGGCGCGCGGAAGTTATGACCCCGGCGCGCACACCTTCGAACTCACTATTTCGCAACGCACTCCGCCGACGCCGGGCCAGAAGGATAAACTTCCCGTCCCGATTCCACTCGACGTGAGTTTCATTGCCGCCGATGGCGCCCGGCTCGCGGCCAGGCTGCAAGGGGACAGCATCGCGCGCATAGAGCACCAGCTGGTGCTGGAGGATGAACAGGCGACGTTCCGCTTTGACGGCGTCCTGGAGCCGCCTATCCCCGCACTACTGCGCGGATTCTCGGCGCCTGTAGCGCTCCACGACCAGCTGACCGAACGCGAGCGCCTGGCTCAAATGGCGCACGATCCCGATCCCTTTACCCGCTGGGAGGCGGGCCAGTCGATCGCCCGCGCCCTGATGCTGGGCGATACCAAGGCCCCAGCGTCTCAGCTCGCGGCGGCTTTGGGGCGCGAGCTCGACCGCGCCCAGGAAGATCCGGCCTTCGCGGCGTTGGCGCTGCGCCTCCCCGATCTTTCCGAACTCATACTTGCGTCGCCCAACCCTGATCCAGAAGCGCTCCATGCGGCGCGCGAAGACTTGCGGAGAGCGATAGCGGAATCACTGCGCGAACGGCTCGAACCCATCGCCCGCGCTCCAAGCGAAACACCATTCTCGCCCGCTGCCGACGCCGCTGGCCGGCGTGCGCTAAAGAGTGCGGCGCTGGATTTGTTGGCTGCGCTCGGCGCTGACCACAGCGATCTTTTCCTTGCCGCTTACGATGGCGCTCAGAGCATGACCGAGAGCATAGCCGCGCTCGAAGCGCTGGGCGCTTCGGGCGCCGCTGCGTTCGACGACGCGCTTTCACGCTTTTACGATAGATGGCGGGCCAACCCGCTTGTGATCGATAAGTGGTTTGCGGTTCAAGCGGCTTCACCGCGCGCCGACGCCCTCGCGCGTGCCGAGAATTTGCGAAAGCATGCTGATTTTAACACGCGCAATCCAAATCGCGTCCGTGCGCTGGCCGGTGCGTTCGCCATGCGCAATCCGCGCGCCTTCCACAGCGCCGACGGCGGCGGTTATCGGTTCCTTGCCGCACTTGCTGCCGATATCGATCCGCAGAACCCAGCGCTCGCCGCTCGTCTCTTGACGCCGTTCGAATCGTGGCGGCGATTCGATTCGGCGCGACAAGGACACGCGCGTGCGGCGCTAGAGGGTCTCGCGGCGCTGCCAAACCTGTCCAAGAACACCCGCGAAATGGTCGAACGCACGCTAGCCTGAGGCATTTCCGCGACATGCGGCGGCCGCTGGGAGTAGAACCAGCGCGCCGCTCGACAGAGCATTTACCCTCTCTATACGATTTGCATTCTTCAGGATTCCGAACGGCGATTCGGGGCGGCCGGGGAACCTTTGGTGGCGAACGAGAAAACTCACGGCGGCGCTGCGGGCGCTGCGCCAGAAAAGGCAAGCCGGCCTTTCATGGCGCTTGCTCTGCTGTTCGTTACCGCGTTTGCAGCAGCCACAACAGCGCAGATTAAGGCGCACCATGACAATGCCGCTGCAACCATCGTCGCCGCGCAAGCGTCGGCCGCTGGCCTGATAGCCGAACGCGTCAACGCCAATCTCGCCGTTGCGCTGGGCGCGGCCGAAGGCGTCGCGGAATTCACACGCAACAATGGCGGCGTTGGCGTCGATCCCTATGGCGCCGCGAACGCCGCCTCCAATGCGCCGCCCGCCGCCGCTGGCGCTGTTCTGGATCGCGCCGGCAACATCGTAGCGATAACCAATGGCGACCTCGCGGCATTGGTGACGTCCGCTGTGCGAAGCGCCGGCAACGCCGGCGTTTGGACGGGCGCACCGGATATGGGTGAACTCCAGACTGCGCCAGTAATCGTGCGGCGCGTCGGGGACTACGCCATCGTCACCGTGATCGACCCAGCCCAATTGCTCCCCGCACTCGATGCGGACACCCGCGTCCTGATCGCCGCGCCATCAGGCGCGATCATCTATTCGTCTCCGGCGCTCCAGAGCGCCGGCGCGCGGGTTCAACAACAAGTCCTGTCGGCGACGCGCGCAGGCGATGTCGGCGCGCTTCTGCGGGACGCCGATGGCGCTACCTGGGTGGCGGCGGAGTCTACCGCTCAGATCGGCAATTTCCGCGTTATGGCCGCTTCCGGCGCGCCGAACGACCTAGATTTATGGATTGCCGCCCTGCTGCGCTTCGCGCTCATGGCGGCCGCACCATTGGCGGCAATCGGCGTGCTCTATCTGCTGATGCGGCAGAATGCGCAGCGCGCGCGCATGGCTGAGGCTGACGCCGAACGCGCCGAGACGCACTTTCGCATCGCCGCCGATGGCGCGCGCGTTGGCGTAATCGAGTGGCGCTCCAGCACGGACGAAGTACAGCTTTCCGAACAGGCCGCCCGCTTGCTCGGCGCGCCGCGTGACACGTTGGCGCTCCGTGAATTGTTGGAGCTGGTTGTCGGCGAGGACCGCTTCGGCGTCGAAGAAGAGTTTCACCGCGCCCGCCAGTCGGGTTTACTCGATGCACGCTTCCGGGCCTCGCGCGGCAACGGCATGGCGTGGATCGAAGTACGCGGCGCGGCCGTGGAAGAAGCTAGCGGCCGCGCCGAGACGCGCGTGTTCGGGACGGTTATCGACGCCACGCAGCGCTTTGAAGCAGAAGCGCGCGTATCACGGCTTGAGCGGCAACTCCGCGCGGCAATCGAGAATTTCTCCGGTCCGTTCGCGCTTTGGGACGCCCGCCGCAGGCTGCTGTTGTGGAACCAGAGCTTTGCTGACGCCTTCAATCTCGGTCCCGAACTGCTGCGCCCGCGCGCGTCTTACGAAGCGATCGCGGCGGCCGCAGCAGCGAACATTCGCCGCGAAAAACACGATCCCACGAACCCCGACGTCCGCGTCGTTGAACTCGCCAACGGCGAATGGCTGCACATCGTCGAGCGGCGCGCTGCTGATGGCGGCATCATTACCGTGGGCGTCGACATCACGCCGCTCAAACGCAAGGAAGAAGAACTGGCGCGCAACGAGCGGCGCTTGTCGGACGCGCTGAGCCGCGCTGAGGGCCAAGAGTACCGGATCAAGGCGCTGGCGCGGGAAGCGCACGAAGAGCGGCAGAAGGCCGAAGAAGCCAGCCGCGCCAAATCGACGTTCCTGGCCAACATGAGCCACGAATTGAGAACGCCGCTCAACGCCGTAATCGGCTTCTCGGAGATCATGGCCAAGGAATTGTTCGGGCCGTTGCCGAACGAACAATACAAGCAGTACTCGAACGACATCTTTGACAGCGGCAATCACTTGCTCGAACTGATCAACGACATCCTCGACATGGCCAAGATCGAGGCGGGCAAGCTCACGCTGGCGCCGCGCCCGCTCGACCCGATGGTGGCGATCGAACAGGCAGTTCGCCTCACTAAGCGCAAGGCCGAAGAGAAAGGCCTCTCCGTCGTAGTCGACGCCGAGAACGTGCCGGAAATCGAGGCCGATCATCGCGCCATCAAGCAGATCCTGCTCAACCTGCTGTCGAATGCGGTGAAGTTTACCGAGCAAGGCGCGATCATGGTGCACGCGCGCGGCAATTCCAACGGGCTGACGCTGCGCGTGGTCGATACCGGCTGCGGCATTCCACCGGAGCATCTGCCGCGACTGGCGCGTCCGTTCGAGCAAGTGGAACAAGAGCTCACGCGCACGAATGCCGGCACCGGCTTGGGCCTCGCGCTCACCAAGTCGCTCACAGAAATGCATGGCGGCAAGCTGTCGATTCAGAGCGAAGTCGGCCGCGGCACGATCGTGACCATCACATTGCCGCGTTCCTTCGGCGGCCGCCGCGAAGCGGAAGCCACGGCCGCCGAGTAATCAGCCCTGCCCTTGATGCTCCTGACGGAGCCGACG
>CALBSY010000430.1 GCA_937967725.1 uncultured Alphaproteobacteria bacterium
TGTTCGGCTCATACACTTCGCCGTCATCCCAGTTTTGCAGATCGGCGATGAAGCTCGGCCTGAAGAGATCGTTGGGCGACGCGCGCACGCCGCCCAACCGTACTCTCTCTCCGGGCTGGTAACGGAATTCGGCGCTCACCCGGCTGGTGGCGTGATCGACAATCACGCGCCGTTCGCCGATTTCGGCGTGCGCTTATCCGCCTTCCTGCCACGCCGCCAGCGCCGCGCCTTCTGCCGCAATCACTGTTTCCGCGCGCGCCGGCGCACCAGCTTGTACGCCGCTTAATGCTTGCATCACTGCGGTGCGCGCATCCGCATCGGGCTCGCCGCCGGCATAGACGATTTCGGGATCGGCGAAGCTGAAGCGCGGGCCCGGCGCAATCGTCACGCGCGCCAGCGCCGGCTCTTCGCTGGCTTCCGGCGTCACCTCCGCGCCGTAATAGCCTTCGGAGCGCAGCCACACCAAAGCGCGTGTCGCCGCTTCCTCAGCGATGCGTTCAGCGTCGAACAAGCTTTCGGGCCTGTCTCTGTCGGGCAGCAGATCGCGGATCGCGTCGCGCATGTCGTCATCGCCGCCCTCGATCACGACCGGCGAGTCGGCCAGTGCGGCGTGCGGCGCCGCCGTGACGCCGAGCGCCACGACAAAGGCGGCGGGGATGATAGGGAAGGCGCGCATCGCGAGTCTTTGGAGCCTGAAGGCCAAAGCTCGCGCCGCCCTGGTTAACGCTTCATCAACCATCTGCGCAGGGGCCCAGCGCCCCGCGCGCCCGCTTTCCAATTAGTTCGGCGCCGTTGTGAGTAAAGGGATGCGCTCAGCCCCACGGCCCGCGGCGGCGTTCACCCCACGGTCCGCCGCCTGGCTCGGGCGCAACATTTGTTGGCGCGCCGAAACGCGCCGCGAGTTTCATCAGCGCGGCGATGCGGTTGCGTGTGTTGGGGTGGGTGGAAAACAGATTGTCCGCGCCTTGGCCCGCCAGCGGATTGATAATGAAGAGGTGCGCCAT
This sequence comes from uncultured Alphaproteobacteria bacterium, assembly GCA_937967725.1. GTDB lineage: Bacteria > Pseudomonadota > Alphaproteobacteria > Caulobacterales > Aquidulcibacteraceae > Vitreimonas. The sequence continues at coordinate 1,005 of CALBSY010000430.1, forward strand.
CGCTGGATTGCGCTCGGCGTCGCGGTTCACGCGTTGGCGCGCATAGGCTTCGATCTTTTCCAGCGCCCGCGCCAGCGATGCCGGATCGCCGCCGATCTCGGCGCCGATGCGGTCGGCTTCGTATTCGCGCGCGCGGCTGATCGCCATCTGCACTAGCGAAGCGGCGACCGGCGCCAGGATCATGATCATCAACGAGGCGATGATGTTGCGTTGGCCGCCGAAAAACAGCGCGAAGTTCGCCAGCATGGCGATCGCGCCGGCGATGGTCGCGGTCACGGTCATGGTCAGCGTGTCGCGGTTCTTCACGTGCGCAAGTTCGTGCGCCATCACGCCGCGAATCTCGTCCCGCGCAAGCAGCCCCAGCAGACCGGTTGTCGCCGCCACCGCCGCATGCTGCGGATCGCGCCCGGTCGCGAACGCGTTCGGCTGGGGGTTGTCGATGATGTAGATTTTCGGCGCGGGCAGCCCGGCCCGAGCCGCCAGCGCTAGGGTGTCTTCAACATACGCGCGCACGCGTCCGTCCGGATGGCGCGCATCCACCTCCATGGCGCGGAAGTGGCGCAACACCATTTTATCGGCATTCCAATAAGCGAATGCGTTCATCGCCGCCGCGACCGCGAGCGCGATCAGCATGCCGCCCGTGCCGCCCAGCATGTAGCCGACAGCGCCAAAGAGCGCCGTCATCGCCGCCAACAGAATATACGTCTTGAGATGGTTCATCTCGCTCCTCACATCCGAAATGTGATATCGCGAGCGCCGAAGCGAGGCTCAATATGGACGAGCGCGCAGAAGCTGCGTCTGATCGCAAACTGACCCCGGAAGCCCGCCGCGCGCTGAAGGAAGCCGCGCAGCGCCGCGCCGGGGCGAAGCAGGCTGCGCCCGAGCAGGGCGGCCCCTCCGGCCCCGAACCCACACGCTACGGCGACTGGGAACGCAAAGGCATCGCCGTCGATTTCTAACCTTAACGCCGGCGTCACGCGCGCCGCTGGGGAAGCGCCTTCAACGCGGCGTATGATTGCGCAAAGGTGCGCTGTTTAACGTGAAGAGAGGACCCGATGCGCGCGCTCGCGATCTTTGCCGCCTTGGTGCTCGTTGCAGCACCGGTCGCCGCGATTCCCAGCGTTGCGCACGCCGACGGCATCGAGCGGCCGCGCCAGCCGCGCCCGCGTCCGCGGCCTCGTCCGGCGCCCGCACCGGCTCCCGCGCCGGCGCCGGTAATCGATGAAGGACCGGAAACCGTAACCCTCTCCGATTCATTCTTCGCCGGCGGCGGCGGTGTTGGCGCCGAAGTTGGCGTGGGCGGTTATTATTCCAGTTCCACGGTGGTGATCGCAGGCGGTTCGGCGCGCGCATCTGCGTTTGCATTCGCCTCGGCCCGCGCCGGCGTCGGTGTGCGGGCAGGCGGGCGCCATGGCGGTCGGCGTGGCGGCGGCCACGGCTGCGGTTGCCGTTAAGGCGCCCGCGCTAACCAAACCACAAGGCCGCTTGGCGCAAGCATTTGCCCCTCTAGCTGAATGGGCGTAAACGCGCGGCCCGGGGAAGGGCCGGCGCGCCCGTGAAGGGGAAGTTCATCATGGCGCAGGCCCCGGCCGAAGCGCCTCAGCCCAGCTCTTCCGACGCGGCCGGCAACGGCGGCATGCATGCTCATGCCGGTTTCTGGGCGCTCATGATCGGCTCGATCGGCGTCGTCTATGGCGACATCGGCACCAGCCCGCTCTACGCGCTGCGCGAATGCTTGCGCATTGTCACCGGCGATTACGCCAATGCGCCCACCCGCGCCGAAGTGATCGGCGTCGTCTCGCTCATCTTTTGGGCGTTGATCATCGTCGTCACCATCAAGTCGGTGTTCTTGCTGCTGCGCTTTGACAACAAGGGCGAGGGCGGCACGCTCTCCTTGATGGCGTTGGTGCGGAAAGCGTTCACCAAGCGCACCGGCCTGCTGCTTGCGCTCGGCGTTTTGGGCGCTTCGCTTTTCTATGCCGACGCGATGATCACGCCGGCGATCTCGGTGATCTCCGCCGTCGAGGGCCTGCGCGCCGTGCCTGGCGTCGCCGCCTTCATCAATCCGTGGATCTTGCTGATCAGCGTCGTCATCCTGATCGGCCTGTTCATGGCGCAGAGCCATGGCACCGCGCGTATCGGCGCCTTGTTCGGTCCGATCACGCTGGTGTGGTTCTTCACCATGGCCGGGCTCGGCATCTATCACATCCGCGATGATGTCGGCATTCTCGCCGCACTCTCGCCATTACCGGCAATCGGCTTCATGGGCACGCACTTGGGGCTTGGCTTCGTCGTGCTGGGCGCCGTGTTCTTGGCTGTTACCGGCGCTGAAGCGCTCTACGCCGACATGGGCCATTTCGGCCGCAAGCCAATCAGCCGTGCGTGGATTTTCGTCGTGCTGCCGTGTTTGACGCTCAACTATCTCGGCCAGGGCGCGCTGGCGCTGCGCCATCCCGAAGCGATCGACAATCTGTTCTTTATGCTGCCCCCGGACTGGCTCAAGCTGCCGGTCGTGCTGTTGGCGACGATGGCCACTATCATCGCCAGCCAAGCGGTCATCACCGGCGCCTACTCGATCACGCAGCAAGCGATCCAGCTTGGCATCCTGCCGCGCATGGAAATCCGCCGCACGTCGGAGACGCAAGCTGGGCAGATCTATATGCCGCAAGTGACCTGGCTGATGCTGGCCGGCGTGCTGATTCTTGCGCTCGCGTTCGGCTCATCGAGCCGCCTTGCTTCGGCCTACGGCATCGCCGTCTCGGGCGAAATGATCGTCTCGACCGTGCTTGTGTTTCTCGCCATCTGGAAATTGTGGAAGCGGCCGCCGTGGCTGGCGGCGCTCATCTGCGTTCCGTTCCTATTGATCGAGCTCACCTTCTTCTCGTCCAATATGCTGAAGGTCTGGACCGGCGGTTTCGTGCCGCTGCTGCTTGCCGCTGGCCTTGTCGTGATCATGTGGACCTGGCGGCGCGGCACTCGCATGCTCAGTGAGGTGGTGCGCCGCGACGAGCCATTGGCCAAATTGTTCGAGACGCTTT
>CALBSY010000431.1 GCA_937967725.1 uncultured Alphaproteobacteria bacterium
GGCCCCGTAGCTCAGCTGGATAGAGCAGCTGCGTCCTAAGCAGACGGTCGGGAGTTCGAATCTCTCCGGGGTCGCCACTACCCTCAGAAACCGCTTTGGTTTCAAGGAGGGTAGTCACTAGGGTTCGGAAGGTTAGTCACTTGGCGTTCGCGGGGCGTTTCTGTGGTACACTCTCAGCCTCGCGGGAGAGTTCAATGCAGCAGTACGAAGTGGCCGCGGCAGCCCTCACCGAACGCGCTCAGGCCGAGCGTCAGTACATGCACTACGCTCTGGCACTCGCAATCGTGCTTGCTCTTGTCGGCGCCGCATTAATCGTTCTCGGCTTGGGTGATCACCTTGACATCATTGTCGCGGGTTCGGGCGACATGGAGGCGCGTTTTATCAACGCATCTCCTGGCGTTGTCCTTTGGCTCGCCAGTGCCGCAATCTTTTGGTTCAGCAAGCCTCGCCGGTTTCGCGCCACCGTTCACCACGACGCCGCGCCGGACGTGGGCGCTCGGTATGCAGAGTTTGAACAGAACATTCGTGACACCGAACGACGCATTCAACTGCTATTGGCTCAGGTGGAAGGAAGGGTCGAAGGGCTTTTGAATTTCATGGATAGCGAGGGTATCGCGCCACGGGACGCTCCGCCGAGTCAGGCACCTACCGCGCCGCAGACTGTTCCGAAGCCGACGCCGCGTGTTGATAAAGGCGGCGCATCGTTTGAATTATACCAGGGCGGCGAAGACGGGAACGGGGAGTGACGATTACCCGTTCCGAATGAGTCGCGCGATGGCCTACCGTGCCAACTTCTCTTGCTCGGCGGCCTTGGTGTACCGCTCGATTTCCCGCAACGACGCGTGGCCCGTCATTGCCGCGACTTCGTTGGACGAACACCCGGCTTGCACTAGACGCGCCGGCTGCCTCCTGGAGCGTCGCACTCGTCACACCAGCGTCACGCGCACCAGGCGTTTTGCTGCGGCGGCCAGCCGGCGATCGCGCGTCAGCAAGGCTGCATCGAGCACTTCAGCAAGCGCCACATAAGCAGCGTCGTAGGCCGTGAAGTTTTGGCGCAGGCGCCACATCCGCGCCAGCAGCAGATCGTGCGGGTGCCTGGTCAGCGGAAAGGCGGCGAGATTTTCCAGCGCATGCCGCCCTTGATCGGCGCTGATCTCCCGCCGCTCGGCAATCCGGCGCATAACCTGAGCCACTTCAACGTCGATCAAATGCGGTGCGTGCAGCGATGGGGCAGCGAACAAACGCGCGTCCACAGCCTTGGCGTCTCCCGCACGCAGCAGCGACTCGATCATGGCCGAAGCATCAACGACGATCACCGCCGATCGCGTTCCTTGCGCACAAGCGCGGCGGCCGATTCAGACAGCGTGGTTTCGGGCAAACGCTCAAGCCGGGCGCGCATTTCCTCCAAGGTCGGCCGTTCGGCCACCTGACGAATTTCGGCAAGCAGGTAATCCGAGAGCGACATGCCCGCGGTCGCGGCGCGCGCCTTGAGGCGGCGGTGCAGTGCGTCTGGAACGTTGCGGATTTGGATCATCGTCGCCATGTGCAAAACATGAACACATGTGGCGCACATGTCAAGCTCACACCTGCTTCCGCCTAAAACACTGCGCGCTGTGATCGTTCACGATCCCGACCGCCTGCATCCACGCATAGACGATGGTTGGGCCGACGAACTTGAAGCCGCGCTTCTTCAGGTCCTTCGCGATGTGCTCCGACAATGGCGTCGACGCCGGCACGGTTTTGCCGTCGCCTCTGATCGGTTTGCCGCCGACGAAGCTCCAGCAATAAGCGGCGAAGCCTTCGCCGTTCCTTTGCATGTCGCGATAGATTTTCGCGCCGGCGATGGTTGCTTCGATCTTGGCGCGGGAACGGATGATGCCGGGATCGTTCAGCAAGCGCGCGATGTCTTTCTCGCCGAAGCGCGCGACCTTGTCCGGGTCGAAGCCCTTGAACGCGCGGCGCAGGCTCTCACGCTTGCGCAGTACGGTGATCCAGGCGAGCCCAGCCTGGAACCCCTCCAGCATCAGCATTTCCCACAGCACGCGCGGATCGTGCTGCGGCACGCCCCATTCTTCGTCGTGGTAGGCGATGTAGAGCGGGTCGGCGCCGGGCCAGGCGCAGCGCTTGCGGCGGTCGGTCATGCGCGACTATGATAGCGCGGCGCGCCGGCGCTTCGCCAGTGCGGCTTGAGCTTTGCGGCATTGCTCCGCGCCGCCTCTCCTGTTTCACTGCCAGGCGACAAGATCGGGAGGGTGCGATGGCGCGGTTGATTTGGGGGGCGGTGCTCGGTCTGGCGCTGATGAGCGCGGGCGCTTCCGCGCAGACCGAAAGCCAACGCGATCCGAATTTCGGCCGCGGCGAGCGTGTCTCCGGCCAAAGCTTCGCCACCCGCTCGCCGGTGTTGGGCGCGCATGGCGCGGCGGCGACGGCGCATCCGCTGGCGACGCAAATCGCCATCGACATCCTGCAGGCCGGCGGCAGCGCCATCGACGCGGCGATCGCCGCCAACGCCATGCTCGGGCTGGTCGAGCCGACCGGCAACGGCATCGGCGGCGACATCTTCGTCATCCTCTGGGATCCGCAAACGCAGCGGCTCTACGGCTACAACGGCTCGGGCCGTTCGCCGCGCGGGCTTTCGTTCAACGAAATGCGCCGTGAGGCGCGCCGGCGCGGCAATCCAGACGGCATTCCCAGTTTTGGCGCAGCCTCCGTCAGCGTGAGTGGCACGGTCGATGGCTGGTTTGCGTTGCACGAAAGATTTGGCGCGCTGCCGATGAGCGACGTGCTGGCGCCGGCGATCCGCTACGCGCGCGAAGGCGCGCCGATCCCGCAGACCATCGCCATGTATTGGCAGAACAACCGGCGGCGGCTGGAGCGCGAATTCGCGGAAGGACGCCTGCAGGAAATTCAGAACGCGCGCGAAACTTATTGGCGCGAAATTCCTGAAGAGCTGCCGTTCCGCAACGTCGACCCGGAACGCGACCGCCGCTATCGCATCACCGGCCTGATGCCGGACGGCCATTCGCTGTTCGCCAATCCCGATCTCGCGCGCACTTTGGAGCGGTTGGCGCAAAACGGCCGCGACGAATTCTATCGCGGCGACACCGCGCGCACGATCGATCGCTACATGCGCCGCATCGGCGGCTGGCTGCGCTACGAGGACCTCGCCGCGCATCAGGGCGAATGGGTCGAGCCGGTGTGCGCGCCCTATCGCGGCGTCGAGGTGTGCGAGATACCGCCGAACAGCCAGGGCGTGGCGGCGCTGCAGACGCTGCGCATCCTGGAAGGCTTCGATCTGCGCGAGATGGGCTTTCTCTCCGCCGACTCGCTGCACACGCAGATCGAAGCGACGCGGCTCGCCTTCGCCGATCGCGCGCACTTCTACGGCGATCCGGCGTTCACGCGCTTCGACGTGCGCCGGCTGCTGACCGACGAGTACACGGCGGCGCGCCGCGCCATGATCTCCAACGATCGCGCCATGCCCCCGCCCCCGCACGCCGAACTGCGCATCGACGGCGACACCACCTATCTCACCACCGCCGACGCGAACGGCATGATGGTGTCGCTGATCCAGTCCAATTATCGCGGCATGGGTTCGGGCCTGGTGCCGGACGGGCTCGGCTTCATGCTGCAGGACCGCGGCGAATTGTTCGCGCTCGGGCGGGGCCACCCAAACATTTACGCGCCCGGACGACGCCCGTTTCAGACCATCATTCCCGCCTTCGCCATGAAGCACGGCGAGCCATGGCTGGCGTTCGGCTTGATGGGCGGGGACATGCAGCCGCAAGGCCACGTGCAGATTATCGTGAATTTGGTGGATTTTGGCTTCGATCTGCAAGCCGCCGGCGATGCGGCGCGCTACCGCTTCTTT
>CALBSY010000432.1 GCA_937967725.1 uncultured Alphaproteobacteria bacterium
TGACAACGGCTCCGAGACGGCGGGCGGTGGCGATGGCCTGCAAGCCGGCCACGCCTACGCCCATGACGAAGACTTTCGCCGCCGCGACTGTGCCCGCCGCGGTCATCATCATTGGGAATGCGCGCCCGTAGAGCGCCGCGCCTTCGATCACGGCGCGATAGCCGGCGAGGTTGGCCTGCGATGAGAGCGCGTCCATCGACTGCGCGCGCGAAATGCGTGGGATGAACTCCATCGCCAGCGCGTCGATCTTGGCCTTGGCGAGCTTCTCGATCAGCGCTTTGTCCGCGTAAGGCTCAAGCAGCGACACGAAACCTGCCCCTGCCTGCATCGCGCCGATCTCGGCCTCGGTCGGCCGGCGCACTTTCACGACGAGGTCGGCGCCCCCAATCCCCCCGTCGGCGGCGATCTCAGCACCCGCGTTTTTATAGAGTTCGTCCGGATAGCTGGCGGCGACGCCCGCGCCACCTTGCACGGTAACGCTGTGGCCCAGGCCGGCAATTTTCTTCACCGTCTCCGGCGTGGCGGCGACCCGCGTCTCGCCGGGCGCGCTCTCTTTGAGGACGGCGATCTTCACCCGCTCAGCCCATCATCCCGGCCAGCGCCGGCACGATCAGCCCACCAAGCGCCAACAGCACCCATTGCGCCACCTGCGCGGCCCAATAGACGCCGGACATCTTGAACACGAGGCCCACCACGATTCCGATGACCACGAAGGCGGCGAAGCCCGGCCACCAGCCGGCGCCGATTGCGAACGCCAGCGTCAACAGCGCAACCAGCTGCGCGATATGCCCGCAGGTCCAGACCGTCGCGATCAGGAACCCATGGAAGGTTTCCTTCTGGTCCTGAATGTCCATGTTCCCGTGCGCGCCCGACTGCGCCATGCGCCGCTCTCCTCAAACCAAGTTGCGCGGGGTGTAAACCGCGCCGCCCGAGCGAACAAGCGGGCCAGCGGTCGCGGCCCTAGCGGGCGGCCGATACCGAAAGGAAAGCCACGTCCGGACCCTCGAAACGGGCGGCGGTCAGCGTGCCGGAGGCGTAGGCGCCGGTATCCACAGCAATGCGGCGCTGATCGGCATAGGGCTTGTCGACCGGGGTATGGCCGTGGACGACGCGGTGGGAGAATTTACGCTTGCTGGCGATGAAGCGGTCGCGGCTCCAGTAGAGGTCGTCGTCAGTCTGGTCTTCCAGACTGCGCGCGGCGTCGATTCCGGCATGGACGAAAGCGTAGTCGCCCAGCGCGACGTAGCGCTCCAAGCTTTCCAGAAAGGCCCGGTGCGCTTCAGGCACGCGCGCCTTGAGCGCCTCGGCGACGGAAATCCAGTCGGCATCCTCGGCGCCCACCGGCGGGGGTGGCTGGACACCGTAGGCGATCAAGGTCTCAGCTCCGCCCTGCAGCACCCATGCGCGGTTCTCCAGCGGCGCTTCCATAAACAGCAGCATCGACTGCTCGTGATTGCCCTTCAGGTAGCGACGCTCGTAGCCGCTGGGACGCCGGGTCAGCAGCAAATCTAGGACAGCGGCGCTGTTGGGGCCGCGGTCGACGTAGTCGCCAAGGAACACCACAATCGGCTCGCCGCCTTCGCGCCGCTCCGTGTCGGCGCGTTCCTCCAGCATGTCGAGCATTTCGCTCAGCAGATCGGCGCGGCCATGGATATCGCCAATGGCGAAGCCTACCCGCCCATCGGGGAAGCGGGCGGCCGGGGCCGGCGCGCGCTCAAACAGGCCCAGCAAATTCATGCGATTTGGCTTATGCCCGGGTGCAAAGACTGGCAATGCAGTTCCCTCCCAGGCATGTGACGCTGGAGTGAAGCTTGCAGCGCCAAGGCCGGGAGCATCTGCGCGCACAGAATGAACGGAAACGCCGTCACACCTCGCGTGTCGGTCATCATGGCCAACTTCAACGGCGCGGCGCATATCGCCGAGGCCGTGCGCTCGGTGCTGCGCCAAACAGAGCGCTCCCTAGAATTAATCGTGAGCGACGATGGCTCCAACGATGCTTCGCTCGACATTGCGCGCGAAACCGCCCGCGGTGATCCGCGCCTCGTTCTCCAGACGAGCGAAGCCGCGCGCACTGGCCCAGCCGCGGCGCGCAATCGCGCGCTGCGCATCGCGCGCGGCGAGTGGATCGCCATCGTCGACAATGACGACTTCATTCACCCCGAGCGCCTGGAAGGTCTGATCCGTGCGGCGGAAGCCGACGGCGCCGATATCGCCGCCGATGACCTGCTTGTTTTTTACCAAGAGGGCGATCGGTTCCCGCATCCCCATCTTCGCGGCCGGCTCGCCAAGGCGCCAGGCTGGATTTCCGCTGCCGAGTATGAGCGCAGCAACCGCATACTGAGCGGCAGACGTCCACTAGGTTATCTCAAGCCGATTTTTCGGCGCGCACTCGCCGCAGCATATGACGAAACGCTGCGCATCGGCGAGGACGCCGACCTTATCCTGCGCTTGCTCGCCGGGGGGGCACGCATGCGGGTTTATCCCGAACCACGGTATTTCTATCGCAAACACGCGCGGTCGATCTCGCATCGGCTCGACGCTGCGGCGGTCGACGCCATGGACCGCGCCTATCAGCGTCTCGACACTCGCGGAGACGCGGCGTTGGCGCGCGAGGTTGAGCGCGGTCGAACGGCTCTGGCCGATGCACGTGCGTTTACCGACTTGATCGCCGCGCTCAAGGCGCGCGACCTCAGCAGATCCTTCGCCACAGCCATTAAGCGCCCCAGCGCCCTACGCCTGCTGAAGGATCCGATCGCAGCGCGGTTACGATTTAACCGGCGTCGCGAAACCAAGCGGGATGGGCGGCGCGTCACGCTGCTCTCGCGCCAACGCATCATCGGCTCGACAAATGGGAGCTCGGCCTATGTGCTGGCGCTGGTTCGCTCGCTGAAGCGAGAGGGCTACGCGGTCGACTATCTGGGCGCTTCACCCAAGATTTTCGGCCGCTGGGCGGCGCTTCAGCTCCGTCCAGAAACAGCGGTGTTCGACCGCTACCTCGTTAAGGGCGGGGCGCGCATCGGCTCTTTCGTGATCGCGCTTGACCCAGCGCGTTGGGCGGCTGCGGCTCTGGCGGTTCTGGCGCTTGGCATGCGAAGGCTTGGCTTGCCAGCTCCAGGGTGGGAGCGTCCGGCAGATTACGCCCAGGGCGCTCAAGCCACGCGCTCTGATTTGCTGTTTGTAGCGCGCCATGCGGCGGCAGGCGCGGCGGCAGTGCTGTGCGACTACGCATTTCTGGCGCCGCTCGCGCCCTACGCTTTCGGCAAGCGCAGTCTAGTCATCATGCACGATCTCATGTCGGCGCGAAGCGACAGTGAGGGCCTATCGATTGCGCCACGCCTGACGCCAGAACGTGAATTCAGCTTGCTCGGTATGGCGGACATCGTCCTGGCCATCCAGAAGGACGAAGCCGATGCGGTGCGGGAACGTTTGCCTGCGGTCGTGCTGGCTTCACACGCCACCGACATCGCTGATGCGCCGCAGCCGGGTGAAGACGACCGTTTGCTGTTCGTGGGCAGCAACACCGCGTCCAACGTAGAAGGGCTCAACTGTTTCTACCACGGCATTTGGCCGGCGATCCGCGCGCTGCGGCCGCATGCGAAGCTGACCGTGGTCGGTTCAGTCAGCCGCGCGCTCGAGGCGCCGCCGAAAGGCGTTCGCCATCTCGATGTCACGAGCGATCTATCCGCGCTTTATCGCGAAGCCAGCGTCGTCATCTCCCCGCTGTTTGCGGGCTCAGGCCTCAAGATCAAGCTGATCGACGCGCTGGCCGCCGGAAAAGCGGTGGTTGGGACGACGGTGACCACCCAGGGCGTACAGGACTTCGTTTCCAGCGCTATCGTCATCGAAGACGATCCACAGCGGTTCGCCGAGGCGGTCGCCAAATTGCTGACCGATCAAACCCGCAGAGCGGATTTGGGCGCAAGAGCGTTGGCATGCGCCCGGTCCCATTTCTCACCGGACCGCTGCTTCGACGCTTTCGTCGCCGCGGTGAACGGCGACCTTCCATTGCCAGCGACGGATCGAGGCAAAGCTGCCCTACCGCAAGACGATCAGGTTGTGGCTTCGCCGTAGAGCTTCAGATCCGGCGCGCCGAATGCCCGCGCCACTGCGCCGGCATGTAGTGCTCCCCGCACAATGTTGCGCCGGAACTCGACGGGAGACCACACCGTAACAATGGCCGCGCCTGCGCAATAAAGCGCTTTGGCCGCCGCCAGCGTCGCGATGCCTAACGGTCCCTGCCCGCTCGCGCGCAGCATACGAGCATGGGTCTGGCCGGAACGGAACGAGCGCTTGGTCAGCCAACTTAGCCGCGCGCGGTCCGGCGTCGTTACCTCGAACACGACCGCATCTGGCGCGTACTCCAGCCGTGCGCCGGCGGCGTGAAGTTGCGCGAAGAAAAGCGTGTCTTCGCCTCCGGTGCGGCCGAGCGCCGGGTCGAAGCGGAGCCTTCCGATCGCGGCGCGGCGGAACAGGACATTCGACGAATATCCGGTGTCGATTTCGCCATTGGCGCGGAAAGCCGGGCCAAATGAGTGAAAATCTCCCCTTACCACCCACGAGGGCGCATCCGGCAGATAGCGCGCCTTCACCGGGCCCAACGCCACATCGGCGCCGGATGTCTCCAACCGCCGCACCAACTGCGACAGCCAGTCGCGCGCAGCCGTTTCGTCGTCGTCGACGAAGGCGACCAGATCGGCGGCGGCCGCATCGAGACAGCCATTGCGTGCGATCGAGATATTCCTCGCCGGCGCGTGGACATACACTACGTCCAGACCAAGTTCGGCCCGCGCTGCGTTTACCATGGTCTCGGCAGAAGGGTCGTCGTCGTTGTCGGTGACGATTACGCGAAACGCGGGCGCGCCCTCTTGCGCCGCCAGCGAATCCAGCGTGTCGCGCAGCGACGCACGGCGGAACGTGCAGACGCAGACATCCACCGCCGGCTTGCCGCCGTCCTGTGTTGTCTGACCCGCCATCGCCGCGCGCTCCTTGCCGTCTTTTACCTTCGTCGCGCTCAATTCCCAGCGTGCAAGCTTCGCGCCGCCAAAACCGCTTGCAACGAGCGCCGGCAACGTCCCAATAGGCGCGAATTTCTCCTCTATGCCGCAATGGCTTGGATGGGCGCGCCGGCTTGGCCAAAAAGACCCTTACACCGGTCGATTTCCCGAGCAGCGCCGCGCGCCAATTAAGCATGCTGCGGCTCGGATTTTGCGATGCGCGGAGAGCGCTCCGCGCGAGGGAGTACGATGCCGATTTCGGACACAGTTCGCCTGGTGGAAGGTGTAACGATCCACCACCCGCAACTGGTCAACCTATACGGTTGTGCGGTCG
>CALBSY010000433.1 GCA_937967725.1 uncultured Alphaproteobacteria bacterium
AGTTCTGACGCTGCGGCGGTAGGGTTGAGGAACGGTTAAGCGCGTTTGTCGCTGCTGCGGTTCAGCTGGTCGCGAGCAAGATTGACCGTTTGGAGCTGGGCGCATTGGGTGGCGGCATGAGACGACTTCTCGTTGCTCTTATGGTCGCGGGGTGTGCGAGCGCACAGCCCGCGACCATGACGCCGCCAGCAGTGTCGGCGGCGCCGGTGATCGCCGCTGAACGCGCCTTTGCGGCGCGCGCGGGCGTGATTGGTTGGATTCCGGCCTTTCGTGAGTTCACAGCGCCCGATGGCGTTATGTTGCAACCCGGTCCGGTGAACGAACCCAAGGCGCGCGCGCGGGCCGGGGATGATGGCGGTCGCTCGCTGCAATGGTGGCCGGGCTGGGCTGGCGTATCGCGCGGCGGCGATTTCGGCTTCACCACCGGACCATTCGTGTTCGGTGAAAGTGATCAAGTGCGCGGCCACTATTTCACGGTTTGGCGCCGGCAACCGGATGGAGCCTGGAAGTGGATTTTTGACGCCGGGGTTGGCGTTGCTGACGCCGATCCAATCGCGCGTGACGCGGACGTGCCCACGCTGCCGATTGCTACCGGGGGTGCGGCGTCAGCAGCGGAGGCTGTCGCAGAGGTGCGCGAGCTTGAACGGCGGATCGCTCTGTCGCGGCCGCCGCCAAACGAGACCTTTGCGCGCTACTTGGCGGACGATGCACGGGTGAACCGCCGCGGCCGGCCAAGCGGCGCCGGGGCAGGCGCCCGGGCGCTGGCGGCGGCGACGCCGCTGAACCAGGCGGAGACGTTGACCGCAGAGGCGGCGTCCGCCGGGGATCTGGTGTTCACGCTTGGCCGGGCGCGCTGGCATGACGGCGCGGCCGAACGGGAGGGCCATTATGCGCGCATTTGGCAATGGCGATCCGAGGGTTGGCGGATCGTGTTCGACGAACTCGTTCCCACGCCGCCGGCGCAGGCGAATTGACCGCGGCGCGTTGACTTAAGGGGATCATTCCGCCAAAAGCCCCGCTTTCCGCGGCCATGCGCCGTCGGATCATGCTGGGCGACGGGCGAACCGCCAGGGCAGTCGCGGCCTCATTGGGAGGCCGCCGGTCCCCGTCAACGGAAGAAGGGGCGCACTCGCCCATGACGAAGCGTATCCAAGCCAAATACAAGTCCGACCGCCGGTTCGGCCAGAATCTCTGGGGCCGTCCGAAGTCGCCGGTGAACAAGCGCCAGTATGGCCCCGGCCAGCACGGCCAGCGCCGCAAGGGCAAGACCTCTGACTTCGGTCTGCAGCTCATCGCCAAGCAAAAGCTGCGTCTCTATTACGGCAACATCACCGAGAAGCAGTTCCGTAAGACCTATGCGGAAGCTGCGCGGCGCAAGGGCAATACGGCGGAGAACCTGATCGGCCTGCTCGAGAGCCGGCTGGATGCGGTGGTGTACCGTTGCAAGTTCGCCCCCACTGTGTTCGCTGCGCGGCAGTTCGTGAACCACGGGCACGTGAAGGTGAATGGCCGCCGCGTGACGATCCCATCTTATCTGGTGAAAGTCGGCGATGTGATCGAAGTGCGCGAGAAGGCAAAGTCGATGGCGATCGTCCTCGAAGCGCTGCAAAGCCAGGAGCGCGACACGCCGGAATATATCGAGGTCGACCCCAAGGCGATGACGGCGCGTTATCAACGCGTGCCGCAGCTCTCGGACGTGCCGTATCCGGTGCAAATGGAACCGAACCTCGTGGTTGAGTACTACGCGAGCTGAGGTCCGCTTCCATCGCAAAAGATCGAGGCCCTCCCCTTACGGAGGGCCTTTTTCTTGTATGCTGGCCTGATGGCTATCGATGTAAAGGCAATCGACGACGCAATTCGCGTCGAAGCGGGCGAGGCGTCCAAGCTCAGCAAGCGCGAGCGCGACGCCGACAACTTGCTGCCCGATCGCGATGAGGCTGAGGCCTATTTGGCGGAATGCGCCAAGGCGATCGATAAGCTGCAGGATCGGCTCTACGCGGAGGGCCAGCGCGCGTTGCTCGTCGTGCTGCAAGGCATCGACACCGCCGGCAAGGACGGCACAGTGCGCGGCGTATTCAACCAGTGCGGACCGCTTGGCGTTCGTGTGACGGCATTCGGACGGCCGACGGATATTGAGTTGGCGCACGATTATTTGTGGCGCGTCCATGCTGCCGCGCCGCGCAAGGGGCATATCGGCGTATTCAACCGGTCGCACTACGAGGACGTGCTTGTGGTGAAGGTGCGCAACCTCGCCCCGGCGAAAATGATCGAGCAGCGCTACGACCAGATCAATGCGTTCGAGAAGCACCTAGTAGAGAACGGCGCGACCATCCTGAAGTTCATGCTCAACATATCCAAGGACGAACAGCGCGAGCGCTTGCAGGCGCGATTGGACAACGAGGCCAAGCACTGGAAGTTCAATCCGAGCGACTTAGAGGATCGCAAGTTGTGGGACAATTTTCAGGGCGCTTATGAGACGATGCTGGATCGATGCTCGACCGAGCATGCGCCGTGGCGCGTCGTGCCGTCGGACCGGAAGTGGCAGCGTAATACGATCATTGCTGCCGTCGTGCGCGAGACGCTTGAACGGATGGATCCAAAGTATCCGCGCGTCGACTGGGACCCAAAGGATTTCAAAATCACTTAGGCGGCAGTTCGACGTCCTCGCGGATGATGCCAAGAGAAATGACGCGCTTCAGCGCTTCATCTGGGCCGATGGATAACGGCTTGAAGGCAGTTCGCGGCAGGTAGAGCAAGAAGCCGGACGTAGGGATCGGGGCCTGCGGGACGTACACCGCAACGAGTTCTGCTCCGATGTCAGCTGCGACCTCCGCCGTGTTCTCGTTGGTGACGAAACCGATCGCGTAGCAACCGGGCAGCGGAAACTCCACGAGCACCGCCTGCTTGAACGAGGTGCGCTCCGGCGCAGCCACCTGTTTGAACACCTGCTTGGCGCCGCCATAGATCGTGCGCACCAACGGCAAGTTAGCGATGCCGCGATCGGCGGCGCCAACGATCCAGCGGCCCACGAGATTACCGGCTAGCGCGCCGACCAGAGTGAGCGCGGCGATGGTGAGCAGCACGCCGCCGCCTGGAAAGCGCGTGAGCAGTTCGAGGTTGGCCGGCACAAGCGGCTCGACGCGCGTGTCGATGAAACGAACCACGAACCAGATCAGCCAGGCGGTCACGACGAAGGGCAGAACAAGCGCGATGCCGGAAAGGAACGAGTTGCGCAGCCAGGCGAGCAAATTGAAGCGGCGGTTGGGATCCATGCGTCGGGATGTAGGCCAACGCGGCGGGCGGCGGAAGCGGCTCTAGCGCAGCTGACTGCGAGTGCTTACCTTTGCCGCCATGTTCGGCCGCAAGAGTTCGTTTATCTCAGCGCCGCGCCGCCGCGGCCCCCGGGATGGCTTTTCCGAAACCGTCATTCGCGTGGTCGACACGATCGGTCCCGCGGTCATTGGGGTCCGGCGCAGCAGCGGCGCGCGCGATCTCTACGATGGCGCCGGATCCGGTGTAATCATATCGCCCGACGGCTACGCGCTCACCAACAATCACGTCGTTCGCGGTGCGGGACGGGTTGAAGGCGTGCTGCACGATGGCAGCGTGGTCACGGCGGACATCGTCGGGACAGATCCCGACACCGACCTGGCGCTGTTGCGACTAACCGGGAAGGGACATCGCGCGGCTGAACTGAGCGATTCCGACGCGCTTCGCGTTGGCGAGCTCTCGATCGCGATGGGTAATCCGCTTGGTCTGCAGGCGACCGTCACCGTCGGCGTCATCTCAGCGCTACGCCGTACGCTGCGCGGCGAAAGCGGCCGGTTGATCGAGGACGTGATTCAGACCGACGCCGCGCTCAATCCCGGTAATTCCGGCGGAGCGCTGGTAGACGCACATGGCGGCGTAGTCGGCATCAACACCGCCATTATCGGGGGCGCGCAAGGAATTTGCTTCGCGGTTCCGATCAACACCGCGAAGCTCGTGATCCCCGACCTGATGCGCGATGGGAGGGTTGCGCGCGGCTGGTTCGGCATCGCCGGCCAGACGCAGGAGTTTTCGCGCGCACTCGTGCGGCGGCTGGGCCTCGATGCCGAAAGCGGCGTGCTTGTCGTGGCGATGTCCAATGGCGGCCCCGCGGACTTGGCCGGGCTGCGCGTGGGAGATGTGGTTCTAAAGCTGGATGGCGCGCCGACGCCGTCGGTCGACGCCGTGCATAAACTGCTTACGCGCGACCGGATCGGGCGGAAGGTTGCGCTCGACGTGCTGCGCGACGGCGTCCTGATCAAGCTAAGCCTCAGTGTGACCGAGCGTCCGGACGAGCGGCGCAGCGCCTAGGCCGCGAGCGTAACGCCGTTTTCTTCGAAAAGCGTCTTGAGTTCGCCCGTCTGGAACATCTCACGGACAATGTCGCAGCCGCCGACGAACTCGCCTTTGACATACAGCTGGGGGATGGTCGGCCAGTTTGCGAATTCCTTCACGCCATTGCGGATGTCGTCGTCGGCCAGCACGTTCACGTCTTGGAACTCGACTCCCATGTGATCCAGGATGCGCACGACTTGGTTGGAAAAGCCGCACATGGGCTGTTCCGCCGTACCCTTCATAAAGAGGACAACGGGATTCTCCGTGACGAGGCGGCGGATGGTCTCTTGCGCGTCGGTCATGAAAGCTCCTTGAATCGCGCACTTAAGCGCTGACGCCAGCGTCATCAAGGCTCACTTGGGGCCGGTGTCGAGCGCGAGTGCGTGCAATTCGCCGCCCATCCGGCCCTGCAAGGCAGCGTAAACCATCTGATGCTGGGCCACGCGGGATTTGCCGGCGAATGCGGCTGAGCGGATCACCGCCCGATAGTGATCGCCGTCGCCGGCGAGGTCGTGGATCTCGATATCGGCGTCGCCAAAAGCGGCGCGAAGTAATTCTTCCAAGGCGGCCGCAGTCATCGCCATCTAGGCGCTCCTCGTCTCTAAGTGATGGTTTCCGGTGGGAAAACCTGGGCAAACTGGCTACAAACATGGCCAGCGTGCGGCAATACGCCGGAACGGATGACTATCACGAAAGTTTTGGTTGCGCCGTTCTGAGCGATCGGGCCATTTCCGGCGTTCAGGGGGGCTGGGTGACGCTAAAGTCGCCCACTGCGTGGGAGACGTTGACAACAGCACCTTTTCCGAAAATTTAGGCGCTGGCACAGGATGCCGTCCGGACATGAGAACCGCGAACGAGACCGGCGGCCCGGACGGCGTGGTGGGAGGACGCGCTCTTCGGTCCGGGCACCGGACGAGGGCCTTCCAATCGCCATCATGAAAAGAATGAATTGGCGGCAACG
>CALBSY010000434.1 GCA_937967725.1 uncultured Alphaproteobacteria bacterium
CGAAGGGCGCCGCTGCCGCCGCGTACAGATCAATAAGCGCGGCACCTGGCGCACGGCGTTCGCCGAAGCCACCCCCTACACGATTTCGCGCGCGCGTCAGGCCGGGTTGCAACGGCTGCTGGTCGACGCCGGCTACGATCTGCGCGAAGGCCGCCGCGGCGCCGATCCGCGGCGCATCGCTCAATCCATCGCGCAATTCCGCCAAACCGCGCGGCTTGCGCCCAACGCCAGCGAGAGCCAACTCATCGACGCGTTGGAAACCGCGGCGCGGCGACGCTCGCAGCAAGTGGGCTTGACGCTGTGCAACCGCGCGCGCGGGCGGATGTGGACCGCAGTGGCGCGCCGCCGCGGCGAAGGCTGGGAAAGCCGCGGCTGGTGGCCGCTCAATCCGGGCGGATGCGTGCGCACGATCGATGAAGTGCTGATGCAGGAAGTCTATTACGTCCACGCCACGCTGGAGACGCCGGACGGACCGCGCATGCTGGCGGCGGGCGGCGAACCGTTCTGCACCAGCGGCGCACGCTTCGCCATCGTGGACCGCGTCGCGTGCGAGGAGCGCTACTACGACACCCAGCTGTTCACGCCTATCTCGGCGCGCAACCGCGACGGACTGGTGGTCGACTTCGAAGAGCGCGACTTCCTGCCCGCCGGCGAGGTGCCGCCCGCGCTGCGGGCGCTACAGGACGCGGCCGCGCCGCAGACCCAGGAAACCGCGCGGCGCGGCTTCGCCCCGGAAACCGCGCCAACGCAGGATCGCCCGGGCGGATCATGAGCGCGTATCGCGCCTGGGTGTTCGATCTCGACAACACGCTCTACCCCGTCGCCGACCTGTATGACGAGATCGGTGCGCGCATGACCGCGTTCATAGCGCGCGTGATTGGCGTAGACGACGCTGAGGCGCTGCATCTGCGTGAGAAATACTTTCACCAGTACGGCGCGACGGTTGTGGGTCTGGCGCAGCATCATGGCGTCGATGCGCACGATTTTCTGCGCGACGCGCACAGCGCCGATTATGCGCTCCTATCACCCGATCCGGAGCTGATAGATTTAATCTCAGCCCTGCCGGGCCAGCGCTTCATTTTCACAAATGGCGGCGGAGGCCACGCCGAGCGCGCGCTGGAGCGGCTCGGGTTAAGTGCGCTGTTTCATGACGTGGTCGATATCGAGCGCTGCGGACTCAAGCCGAAACCGCAGCGCGCGGCGTACGAGGCGCTGATCCGCATCTGCAAAATCGAGCCAAGGGACACGCTGTTGATCGAGGACACGCTGCGCAATCTGGAGCCGGCGCACGAATTTGGTTTCGCCACCGCGCTGGTTGGACCTGTGCACCCGGCGCCACGGCCGGCCTACGTTGACGATTCGGCGCCGGACGTCCAAGCGCGGCTGCGCGGGTTCTAGCGCGGTTTCGCTTCCCTTTTGCGCCAAAGCCGTTAGCTGTGCGGCTCATGAGCCACGAGCAGCTTGCAACCCAAATCGACGCCGCCTGGGAGCGGCGCAGCGAACTTTCGCCTGACAGCAAAGGCGCCGATGTCGAGGCCATCGAAGCGGCGCTCGATCTGCTCGACTCCGGCGAGGAGCGAGTGGCGGCGCGCGGCGGCGACGGGCGCTGGCACACACGGCAATGGCTAAAGAAGGCCGTGCTATTGTCGTTTCGCATCACGCCGAACCAACTGATCGGCGCGGCGCAAGGCAACGCTGTCGATCCTTCTCCCGGTCCTTGGTGGGATAAGGTGCATTCCAAGTTCCTGGGATGGGGCGAAGCGGCGTTTCAGAAAGCGGGCTTCCGCGCCGTGCCGGGTGCGATCGTGCGGCGCGGCGCGCACGTGGCTAAGAACGCGGTGCTGATGCCCTCGTTCGTGAACATCGGCGCGTTCGTCGACGAAGGCGCCATGGTGGACACCTGGGCGACGGTCGGCTCATGCGCCCAGATCGGCAAGAACGTGCATCTCTCCGGCGGCGCCGGCATCGGCGGCGTGCTTGAGCCGATCCAGGCCAACCCCACCATCATCGAAGACGATTGTTTTATCGGAGCGCGCTCGGAAGTCGCCGAAGGCGTGATCGTGCGCCAGGGCGCCGTGCTGGCGATGGGCACGTTTATCTCGCAGTCGACCAAGATCGTCGACCGCGCGAGCGGTGAGACGTTCCGCGGCGAGGTCCCGGCCTACGCTGTGGTCGTGCCGGGATCGCTGCCCGATCCGAAAGGCGGGCCCAGCCTCGCATGCGCGGTGATCGTCAAGCGCGTCGATGCGCAGACGCGCGCGAAGACCAGTGTCAACGACCTGTTGCGCGCCTAGCGGCCCGCCTCCAGCGTTACGCTGATCTCACCGCCGTCAGCGGCGGCCTGGGTCCAGGTGTCGCCGACGTTCTTGTCGCCGACATAGGCAGCGCACGCCGCCTCTCCACCCTCGGGCGTCAAGCAGAGCTGGTCGCCCTCGACAGCGTATGTCCCTGAAACCGTGTTGCCGTCGGCAAACGTCACATGAAACGACCCGTCTTCATCGAAGTGATAGCGCGCTTCGCCGTTGGCCGATGTCACCACGAACGTGTTGCCGTACCCGTTGGTGAGGGTGTCGGCGAAGGCTGCGCCGGCGGTGAGGGCCACGCCCAACGCCAATGCCGCTGCAAATTTTTTCATGTCTTTCTCCCACCAAAAGCCGCTAGGCCGGCGCCGTTTTAGCCATCGAAACCGGGCGCGCATAGCTCAATCGGCGCCAGAGCCATTCCAGCGGCCCCATCTGGAAGCGGGACAGCCACAGCGGCGACCAGATCAGTTGCAGCGCCCACACCGCCAGCACGATGGCCCACAGCGTGGCGCGGTCGACCTCGCCCCAATAACCGAGACCGCGTCCGCCATAGAAGATCGTGGTCATAATCAGCGACTGGGTGATGTAGTTGGTGAACGCCATGCGCCCCACCGCAGCCAGCGGCTCGGTGATGAAGCGCAGTCCGCCTTTGACCAACAGCACGAACAGGCTGGCGTAGCCGATCGAAACGAAGATCGAGAGCACGGTGTTGGCCAACATGCCGGCGCCCATCATGTGCTGCAGCGTGAACCCGGCCTGCCAGTTGAGCCAGGCCTGATAGCCCACGGCGCTGAGCGCAGCGGCGCCGATCAGCAGCATAAGCGCATAGAGCCAAGCCGGGCCTCGGGCGCTGAGGAAGCCCATCTTGAACAGCGCCATGCCGATCATCATCACGCCGGCGGTACGGATGACGAGACCGAAGATCGCGTTGCCGATGAATTGCAGCCAGGTATCGATGTTTTCCTGCGTCGCGGAGACAGCGCCGCCTTGGTAGGCGGCCTGCATGCGCGCGAGTTCCTCCGGCGGCAGCGCGAACACGGCCTCGATCTCGGTCATGATCGGCGCGAGCTTCTCAGGCGGCAGCACGCCAAACATCAGCGCCATGATGCTCTGTAGGGCAACCGAGAGCAGATAAAGGATAATACCGACGATCATCAGCGTGGACGGCTTCCACGAGCGCGCCAGCATCACCAGAAATCCGGTGATGGCGTAGGTGACGAGAATGTCGCCGTACCAGATCAGCAAGGCGTGGATCAGCCCGAAGATCAGGAGCCAGAACAGACGCCGGCGCAGCACCTTGCCGCGGTCCTTGTCGCTGCGTTCGCCGCCGACGAGATAGATGGACGCGCCGAACAGGATTGAGAACAGCGTGATGCACTTCATTTCGAAGAACACGTGCATCACCAGCCAAGTCCACAACGTCGACTCGGTGATCGCCAGCGGCGCGACGGACGGATTGATCGCCGCCTGCCAGGGCGCGGCGAAGAACGCGGCGTTGACGGCGAGAATGCCGAGTACGGCGAAGCCGCGCATGACGTCGAGGCTCTTGATGAGGCTCTGTTCCTGAACCGGCGCGAGATCCGTCATGCTTCCCCCGATGTTTCCGCTTTTGCCTCGCCGCGGGCGCGGCTAGACCCCTCGTCCATGGACGCCCGCACTATTGCCGATCCGATCCCGCTGGCTCAAGCGCTGATCCACCGCCCTTCCATTACGCCACAGGAAGCCGGGGCGCTGGACGTGGCGGAGGGCGCGCTGACGGCGTTGGGCTTCACGGTCCGGCGCATGAAATTCGGACTGGTGGACAATCTCTATGCGCGCTTGGGCGAAGCGCGGCCGAACTTCTGTTTCGCCGGTCATGTGGACGTGGTGCCTCCGGGCGATGGCTGGGCCAGCGATCCGTTCGCGGCGGAAATCCGCGACGGGATGCTCTACGGGCGCGGCGCGGCTGACATGAAGACGGCGATCGCCGCGATGATTGCGGGGACAGAGAGCTACCTCGCCAAACATGGCGCGCCGCAGGGTTCGATCTCGTTTCTGCTTACGTGCGATGAAGAAGGGCCGGGCGTCGACGGCACCAAGGCCGCGTTGGCCGCGCTGAAGGACGAGGGCGTAACGTTCGACCACTGCCTGGTGGGTGAGCCGACCAGCGAAACGCACGCTGGCGATACGATCAAGAACGGACGCCGCGGCAGCCTGAATGTCGTCATCACAATGGAAGGCAAGCAAGGGCATGTCGCCTACCCGCATCGAGCATGCAATCCGGTGACGCCCTTGGTGGAAGCATTGGCGACGCTGAAGGCGCGCAAGCTCGACGATGGCGCACCGGGCTTTGCGCCATCAAACCTGGAAGTCACCAGCGTGGATGTCGGCAACGACGCTCATAACGTCATCCCGACGCGCGCCGCAGCGAAGCTCAATATCCGCTTCAACACCAACCATACGGCTGAAACGCTGA
Source organism: uncultured Alphaproteobacteria bacterium (assembly GCA_937967725.1). Taxonomy (GTDB): domain Bacteria; phylum Pseudomonadota; class Alphaproteobacteria; order Caulobacterales; family Aquidulcibacteraceae; genus Vitreimonas. Next base: position 4,759 of record CALBSY010000434.1, read on the forward strand.
TGGCGTGGATTGAAGAGACCGCGCGCGCGACCGCTGCGACGGCGCAGGTGCGGGTGAGTTTTTCCATCAGTTCGCAGAGCCTAGCGTTCTACACGGATCCAGGCCCATTCACCGATTTGCTGATCGAGGCCGCGCGCGAGACGTTCGGCCATGCGCCGGAACTCGCTACCACGGGCGGCACGTCGGATGCGCGCTATTTTCGGCTCTACTGTCCAGTAGCCGAACTCGGCCTGCGCAACGAGACGGCGCATATGGTGGACGAACACGTGGCGGTGGAAGACGTGCGTGCGCTGGCGCGCTGCTACGAATCTGTGCTGACTAAATATTTCGCGCGTCAGTAATCGACGCGCATCAAATATAAGCCATCGGCTGGCGCCACCGGCCCGCAGCGGCTGCGATCCTTGGCGGCGAGCGCGGCGGCGACATCGTCGGCGCTCATCTTGCCCAAACCCACTTCCACCAACGTGCCGACCATTGAGCGCACTTGCCGATGCAGGAAACTTTGCGCTTCGCACCATACCTGCAGCGTTTCTCCCGCGCGCGAAACGTCGCAACGATCGAGCGTTTTGAGA
>CALBSY010000435.1 GCA_937967725.1 uncultured Alphaproteobacteria bacterium
TGAACAAGCGCGCAGCGCACAAAACCGCCCGTTCGAAGGCTTCATCGCCGAACCCGCATTCGAAGCCCAAGCGCCGACTTTGGTGTGGGCCGAGCGATCGGTCGCGCCAGGGGCGGGCGGCAAAGACTTGCGCTACGAACATAAAGTGCTCGGCCGCAACGGCGTTGCCTGCATCACCTCGATCGGCAGCGCCTATCAGATGGACGAGATTTCCGCGGCCGCGGAAGACCTGCGCGGCATGCTCAGTTTCCAAGAAGGCTATCGCCACACCGACTTCCAACCTGCGTCGGATCAGGTGTCCGCCTATTCCGTGCCCGGCTTGGTGACGGGCGTGCCGACCGCCGACCCACAAGCGCTTGCAAACACGGCGTCGACTGACGGTCAGACCGGGTTCGGCGGCTTCGGCAGCTGGTTTCCATGGGTTGCGGTCGGCGCCATCGTTCTCGCCGGCGCGGGTTATCTGATGATGCGCCGCCGCCGCGATGATGAGGACGAAGCGGAGGCCTAAGCCAGGACAACCACGCCATCGCGCACTACAATAGCGACGCGCTCTAGCGCCTCGCCGTTGCACGGCCCGCCCGCGCACGCGCCACTTTCCAACGTGTAGCTGGCGCCGTGTGCGCTGCAGACGATAAAGCGCCCCTCCTGCACGAGCACGCGCCCGTCAGCGCGCTGCAGCGGATAGCCTGCGTGCGGGCAGCGGTTGCGGAATGCGGCAACCTGATCGCCCGTGCGCGCAACGATCAGCGCGCCCCACGCGTCGTCCGCGCTGACGCGCACGACGATCGCGCCCGGATCCGGCAGCGTCTCGAGCCGCGCCAACTCCAAACCCACCGGCCAGACCGGCGTCACTCGTTTTCCGCACGGAAGGGCCGCGAGAGCAGCGCCGCGATCGCCTCATCGACGGTGACCCGTCCGGCAACGATCGCATCGACCGCGGCGCAGATCGGCATCTCGACGTCGTGCCGCTTCGCCAGCGCCATGATCGCAGGGGCGCTCTCGGCGCCTTCAGCAACCGTGCGCCGCTCGGCCAGAATGTCCTTCAACGCCCGGCCCTCGCCCAACGCCGCGCCGAGCGAGGTGTTGCGCGAGGTCATGGACGAACAGGTCAGCACCAAGTCGCCGAGCCCGCACAAACCGGAGAGTGTCTCCGCCTTCGCGCCCATCGCCATACCGAGCCGCGTGAGCTCAGCGAACCCGCGCGTGATCAGCGCTGCACGCGCGCCATCGCCCAGCGCGCGCCCATGCGCGATGCCGCACCCGATGGCGATCACGTTTTTCACCGCGCCGCCAATCTCGGCGCCGATCAGGTCGTCGGCGATGTAAGGACGGAAATTCGGCAGGCCCACGGTCTCGACGATGCGCTCGGCGAGCGCGACATCCTGCGCCGCGACGGTGGTCGCGCTCGGCAGCCCGCGCACCACGTCCTTGGCGAAGCCCGGCCCAGAGAGCACCGCCGGAGTCGCCTCGGGAATCTCGTCCGCCAGCACATCCGTCATCATCGCCAACGATCCGCGTTCGATGCCCTTGGCGCAGAGCACGATGGGATCGCCCGCCTTGATGTGCGGCTTCAGCGATTTCAGCACCGCGCGCATGTGCTGCGCCGGCGGCACGGCCATGATGAGTTCGGCCCCCGCCGCGTCGCCCATCGAGCCGGTGGCGCGGATGGCGGGGTTGAGCGGCGCCCCAGGCAGGAAGATCGGGTTCTCCCGGTCCCGGTTGATGCCATCCACAACCTCGGGCTCGCGCGCCCAGAGCGTCACCGTCGCCCCCGCCGCGGCGGCGACCTGGGCCAGAGCGGTGCCCCAGGCGCCGCCGCCCAGCACGGCCACAGTCTTGAACGGCTGGGTCACGCTGAATCCTTCATTGATCGTTCAGTCAAAACCGGATAACCTGTGTGGATGGATGATAAGACCGACACGCGCGACCGCATTCTCCAAGCGGCCATGGCGCGCATCAAGCACTACGGCTACGGCAAGACAACCATGGCCGAGATCGCCGCCGATTGCGACATGTCGCCGGGCAACATCTATCGCTTCTTCGAGGCCAAGATCGACATTGCCGAAGCGATGGCGCGAAAACACTACGCCGAAGAGCATGCCGAACTGGGCGCCATCGCGCGCAAGAAGGATTGGCCGGCCGACAAGAGGCTGCGCGAACTTTTCTTCAAGCGCCTGCGCGACACCTACAACCTACTGGAAGAAAACGCCAAAATCCTTGAAGTCGCGGAGGTTTTGCATGCCGAGCGGCCGCTGTTCGCCAATGAACAAATGGCGCTGGAACGGGTATTCCTGGCTGCCGTGTTGGAGGACGGCGAGAAAGCGGGCCTGTTCCGCGCCGGCGATCACATGCTCACTGCCGAGATGATGCAATCGGCGACGATGAAGTTTGTTCTGCCGCAACTATTCTCGCATCTGACCCTGCCCAAGCTGGAGCGGGAGCTAAATGGGGTCATGAACCTGATTCTAAACGGTCTCTACGCGCCGCCCGCAGTCAGTGGGGCCGCAGCCAAAACGCGGGCGCCGGAGCGGGCCGATTCTTAAATCGACGTCATCCGTGAACAAAAACGATTTTATTCATTGATCACTGTCTGGAGTGGTGCTACATAGGCTGCATCGAAGCCGCTGGAGCCCGCCATGACGACGACCCGACCCTCATTTTTCCTGATGACCACCTTCGTGATGACCGCCGCAGGTCTGTTCGCGGTCGCCGCCGTCCCGATCCTTCAGGTCGCCGCCGCGGTGGTGGCCTGAATCTAGACCGCCGGCGCGTCTCCCAGTTGCACCGGACGGCCCTTTTGCAGGCGCGAAGGCTAGTCCTTCGCGCCTATTCTTTGGTTGCATGAATGGGACGTAATTAACGTTTCGCCGCCGTTTCTGCATAGCTGCGCTGGAGTTTTCCGGGCTTCACGCCAACGCTGAACACGCCCATCTCCCGCGCACCGGTGTTCGCATTTGCAGCATCGGACCTTTGTGGGGAGAGTTTGAAATGTCAGCCAATGACCTGCCTGCCACCGCCAAGGCTTTGTCCGTGGTGGTCGCGATTGCACTGGTCGCGACCGCGCTGGCGCCGTTGATCTTCACGGCCGCGCGGATCGTGGCCTAAGCCTTCGCTCCCTTGCGCCCCGGCTTATGGCTGGGGCGCAAGGATGCGGCTTCCTGGTCGAGCGGCCAACGCGGGCGAGCTGGAAATGACAGCTCGTCACTGAATCCCAGCCGCAACCTTTCAGCGCCCGCCAACGCGATCATCGCGGCGTTGTCGGTACACCATTTGAGCGGTGGGGCGATGAAATCGTAGTCACGCTCCACGGCCAAGGCTTCAAGCCGGTCCCGGATCGCTCGATTGGCCGCCACGCCGCCGGCGGCCACCAATCGTCCCTTTGCACCCCACATCGGATCGAACATGCGCATCGCATGGCGCGCGCGGTCTTCGACCACGTCGAGCACGGCGGCCTGAAAGCTGGCGCAGAGATCGGCCTTGTCCCGCTCCGTCATGGCGCCCAGCCGTTCAACCTCGCGGACGCAGGCGGTCTTCAGTCCCGCAAACGAGAAATCGCAGCCCTCGCGCCCGAGCATCGGCCGCGGCAGTGAAAATCGCGTGGAATCGCCAGTTTTCGCCATCCGCTCGACCAGCGGCCCGCCCGGAAATCCAAGGTCCAGCAGCTTCGCCAACTTGTCGAACGCTTCGCCAAGCGCATCGTCGATAGTAGAGCCGAAGCGGCGATAAACGCCGACGTCGAGTACGGCGATGAATTGGCAGTGCCCGCCCGAAACCAGCAGCAAGAGATAGGGAAAGGTCGCGCCGCCTTCGGTCAAACGGGGCGATAGCGCGTGTCCTTCGAGGTGATTGACCGCAACCAGCGGCTTGTCGTGCGCCAATGCGATCGCCTTGCCGGCCAGCAAGCCCACCATCACGCCGCCGATGAGGCCTGGCCCGGCCGTCGCGGCCACGCCGTCGAGTTCGGCGAACCCAACGCGCGCCTCTTGCATGGCCAGAGCGATGGTCCCGTCCAGTCCCTCCACATGCGCCCGCGCTGCGATCTCCGGCACCACGCCCTTGTACGGCGTGTGCTGCGCAGCTTGGCCGAGGACGATGTCGGACAACACTTGAGGCTTGCCGTCCTCCAGGCGCACCACCGCGGCCGCGGTTTCGTCGCAGCTGGTTTCGATGCCGAGCACGGTGAGCGCGTTGTCCATTTCCGCGTCGGACATAGGCGCAAACCTTCGCCGCCGCTATGGATAGCGCCATGACGACGCCCTCCTTCCGCATAGGCGCGCGCGGCTCGCCGCTTTCGACGGCGCAGACCCGGCGCGTGATCGCGCTGCTCGCGCGGTCGATGGCTGTGCCCGATGCAGAGATCGAATTCGTCCCCATCACGACGAGCGGCGATACGATCCAGGATCGCCGCCTGATCGAAGCCGGGGGCAAAGGGCTGTTCACGAAAGAGCTGGACGAAGCGCTGCTGAATGGCCGCATCGACATGGCGGTGCATTCGCTGAAGGACCTGCCGACGCAGTTGCCGGGTTGTATCGCGCTCGCGTGCGTGCCGGAGCGCGAAGATCCGCGCGATGCATTTGTATGCACCCGCGCGGCGACTCTCGACGAACTACCGGCGGGCGCCAACGTCGGCACAGCCAGTTTGCGCCGTCAGGCGCAGACGCTGTTCGCGCGCCCGGACCTGGGCGTTGTTACGTTGCGCGGCAATGTCGAGACGCGCTTGCGCAAACTCGACGCGGGCGAGGCTGACGCCACCTTTCTCGCCCTCGCCGGCCTGAAACGGCTCGGTCTCGAGCGTCACGCCGCAAGCCTGATCGATCCGCACGATATGCCGCCCGCGGCTTGTCAGGGCGCGCTTGCCATCACTGCGCGGAGCGATGACGCCCGCATGCGCGATGCACTTGACCGGTTGGAGGATCGCTCCGCTCGCATCGAAATCGAAGCAGAACGCGCGTTTCTCGATGCGCTCGACGGCTCGTGCCGCACGCCGATCGGGGCGCTCGCGCGTGTGCGCCAGGGCAGGCTAGAGTTCATCGGCGAAACCCTGACGCCGGACGGCGCCGCGCGATGGCGAAAAGTTGAAACCATCACGCTCGGAAGCGACGCCATTGCAGACGCCCGCGCGCTCGGCGCTCGGCTCGGCCACGCCATTCGCGACGACGCGGGCAGCGCCCTCATCTCGGACCGCGAGTGACTAGCCGCGTCGCCATCACGCGCGCTTTGCCGCAAGCGGAAGCAACCGCTGAGCGCGTGCGCGCGCTGGGCGCCATACCCGTGCTGACGCCGCTGCTGGAAATCAAGGCGCGCCCGTTCGACACGAACATCTCCGGCGCGCAGGCGCTGCTGTTCACGAGCGCCAACGGCGTGCGCGCTTTCTGGTTCAAGAATCCGGCTGCCCACAAGATCAATGTGCTCGCGATCGGCGACGCAACCGCGCAAGCCGCTCGCACCATGGGTTTTGCGGGGGTCCGCTCCGCAGATGGAGATGTGGCGGCGCTCATTGAGGCGGCGCGCGACATCCTTGACCCAAACGATGGCGCGCTCATCCATTTCTCCGGCGCCCACGTCGCCGGCGATTTGGTGGGTGAACTCCGTAAGGCGGGGTTCAGCGCCGAGCGGCGCATCTGTTACGAGGCCATCGCCGTCGCCGCCCTGCCGCCCGCGCTCAACGAGCCGCTCGACATCGTCCTTTTCCACAGCGTGCGCGGCGCCGAGACGTTCGTAAAACTCGGCGCGCCCGGCGCGAGCCATCTCACCGCCGCCTGCCTCAGCCAGGCCGTCGCGGACGCCGCCCACGGGCCGCGATGGCGGCGTGTGATCGTGTCGCCGGCGCCGCGGGAGGACGCCTTCCTCCGGGCCGCGCTGGCCTGATCTTTCCCCCGCTGGCGCAAGCGCTTGAGCGGGATTGCGCGGGAGCCTAAGTTTTGCCGGCGATCCCGACTCGTTTCCGGCGCGAAATATCGGAAAAGTCTGGGAAAACTGGGGAGCTCCATGAGCAGAGACGACGACGACGCAGAACGCGGGCGCGGCGAGCCGATCAATGTGGATTACGAGCCGGCCTATCGCGAGGAGCGCTCCGGCGGCATTGGCGCCGGCTCAGCCTTGGTGCTTGCGCTGGTCGCGGCCGGCGTCGGCGCCGCCGGCGGCGCTGTCGCGCCGCGCGTGCCGGCAGTGCAATCGGCGCTGAACACGGCGTTTCCCTCCAGCGTGGAGCCAGGCGCAACTGCTGCGCCTTCGAGCGAAAGCGCCGCCGAAATGGAGCAACGGCTCGAGGCGATCGAAGCCGTGCTCAACGCGCCGCTCGGCGTCGCCGCTAGCGATGAAGCTGGCGACAGCGGCGTCGCCGCGCGCGTGTTCGCGTTGCAATCCGGCCTGCGCGATGTCGAAACGCGGCTGCAGCAAATGCCGTC